>JAPORL010000053.1:0-640 GCA_026712605.1 Pseudobdellovibrionaceae bacterium
TGATTATTCAAAAAAACTAAGAACAAATGTAATTCCCTACCTTGAGGTAGTTAGCACGACATGAAAACTTTATCAGAACAGGCAATTAAAGATCGTCTGAGAAAGCTTGCTAAGGAACAAGGGAAAAGTGTTAATGAACTACTAAAAAAACTTTATCTTGAGCGATTTCTTGCTCGTTTAGCCAGATCAAATTTTAAAAATCAGCTTATTTTCAAAGGCGACTATTTACTCAGATATTACATTAAAATTGAAAGAGAAACAAAAGATTTGGATTTCCTTTTTACACAGCTAAATGCTGAGATACCTGTCATAAAAAAGATTTTTCAAAGTATCTGTTCTTTGAATAGAAAAGATAGTTTTTCTATTACTGTACTTAAAGTAGAGCTTTTAGATCATCCACATATGACCCAGAATGGATTTCGTGTAACTCTACAAATTAAGCACACTGAAGGAACATTAAAAGATAATCTTCAAATTGATCTTAGTGTTGGTGATGTAGTAAATGCGAAGTCAGTGGCTATGTCTCTATTAAAATATAAATCTGAGCCTTTTTTTGAGGATAAGATTTCTCTTAAAGCCTATCCTCCTGAACTTATTTTTGCAGAAAAACTAATAGCTATTATTTCAAAAGGTAAAATAA
>JAPORL010000053.1:650-9198 GCA_026712605.1 Pseudobdellovibrionaceae bacterium
TAGCCGAATGAAAGACTTTCATGATTTAGCTTTAATGAGTCGAAATACTAAGCTTTTAAAAGTTAGTCAGTTAAAAAATACTGTTAAGCAAATTTTTAAAAATAAAGGAATGGAGAAACAATTTTTCATTAAATTCAGTAAATCTGATTATGAGCAGTTTGAAAAACGCTGGGAACAGTATAAGGAGAAAAATAGACTTACAGTAAAAGAAACAAATTTATCTAAAAAATTTGAAAAAATCGTATCAGATATAAATGCATTTCTTTTGCAACATATAAAATAAAATATCTTCTTTTTGTTTAAAAGTATTTTAGATTTTTAAAAATTTGTATTAGACTTTTTAATTATGGAAAAAATCTCTTTTTTAGGTTCTTATATAAATGGAAGCTTTAAAAAAGCTAATAAAAAATATTTAACAAAAAAACATAATAGCCCCGCTGATTTTAAAGATATAATTTTTACTTGGTCTGATAAAAACAGAGAAGGTATTGATAGGGTTGTTTTAGCCGGAAAGATAGCTTATAAAAATTGGACAAGGCTTTCTGTAAAACAAAGAGTTAAAAAATTAAAGCCTTTAAAAGCAATTATTAAAAAAAATATTTCTTCTTGGGCGGAGCTCATTTCAAGAGAAACGGGAAAACCTCTTTGGGAAAGTAAGGGAGAGGTCAAAGCCTTAATTTCAAAAATGGATTTTGTTTTTGAAGAAGGTATAAAAAGAATTCAAAAACAAGTTGTGCCTCAAGCTCATGGAGCGGTTCGGTTTAAAAGTCGGGGTTTAATTTTAGTTATAGGTCCTTTTAATTTTCCTATGCATTTAGCTTTTGGGCAAATTTTACCGGCTTTGGTTTCTGGAAATACAGTCGTCTTTAAGCCTTCTGAGAAGACTCCTGCTAGCGCTCAAAAGCTCACTCAAGCTTTTCATCAATTAGATTTAGAGCCGGGAGTTTTTCAAATGATACAAGGAGGAGCTGAAATCTCTAAAAAACTTTCCAGCCATCCCAAAATTTCTGCTGTGCTTTTTACAGGCTCTTTTGAAGTGGGACAAAAAATAAAATCAGCTCTTATAAAAGACTTTTCTAAAATTTTAGCTTTGGAGATGGGAGGTTATAACAGTGCTCTTATTTGGGAGTCTGCCAATTTAAACCTAGCTGTAGCAGAAACTTTAAAAGGCTGTTTTTGGACTTCAGGACAAAGATGCTCTTCTACCTCTCAAATTATTCTTCACAAAAAAATTGCCAATCGCTTTATAAAAAAATTTATAAGTTCAGCTCAAAAAATAAAAACAGAACATTGGAGTAAAAACTCTTTTATGGGAAGCTTAATTGATTCTATGGCTTTAAAAAGGTTTTTTTCTTTACAACAAGAGATTAAAAAAAGAGGAGGAGAAATCTTACTAGAGGGAAAGCAAATTTTAAAAGATAAAGGCTGGTATGTGAGTCCCGGAATCTATAAAATGAAATTTGATAAAAACTCTTCTTTTGGAACAAAAGAAAACTTTACCCCCCAAGTGATTCTTTATGAAACTAATAGCCTAGATGAAGCTTTGGAAATGATTAACCATTCCGGTTATGGTTTAAGTCTTTCTGTTTTTTCAAAAAATAAAAAAGTAAAAGAAGACTGCTTTAATTTTGCGAATGTGGGACTTATTAATTACAATTTATCTACAATTGGAGCGAGTGGTTACTTGCCTTTTGGAGGAGTTGGAAAATCAGGAAACAACCGACCGGCTGGCTCTTTTGCAATTGATTCTTGTGTTATTCCTATTGCTGAAAAAAACAAGTGAGGTTTAATTGAAATTATTTACAATTTTTCTTTTTATAAATTTTAGTTTTGGAAATCCTGAAATTAAAAAAGACACTGCCTTAATTGATGTTCCTTCGGGAAAAACTTTTTATCAGTTAGCTGAAGAGTTGAAAGATAAAAATCTTATTTCTTCTACAAAAATTTTTAAAGTTTTAATCTGGGCGTATGGAAAGCCTTCTCTTAAACAAGGAGAGTATGAAATTCCTCTAAATGCAAATTTATGGAAGGTTTTTAAGATTTTTCATCAAGGAAAAGTGAGGTTTTTTAGAGTCTCTTTTCCTGAAGGATTTAATCATTATGAAATAGCGGAAACTTTAAAAAGCCAAAATTATCCTGATACCAAAAAGTTTTTAGACTTAGTGTGGGATAAAGCTTTTATAAAAGATCTACTTAAAAAGAACTTGGAATCTTTAGAGGGCTATCTTTTTCCAGATACCTATCACCTTACAAAGTATATGCCAGCTGAAGATCTAATTAAAAATATGACACAAAAATTTTCAACGGTTTATAAAAATCTCAATAAAGCTCCTTTAGAAGTGGATTTAACTGATCATCAGATTTTGACTTTGGCAAGTATAGTGGAAAAGGAAACAGGTGTTCCTAAAGAGCGAGCTTTGATTGCTGGTGTTTTTTTTAATCGTTTGAAAAAAAACATGAAACTTCAAACAGATCCCACTATTTTATATTCTCTTTATTTAGCAAGAGGTTTTGATATAAAAAAAAATATCACAAAAAAAGATATTTTATTTAATTCTCCCTATAACACTTATGTAGTTAAAGGTTTGCCACCTAACCCTATTGCTAATCCCGGACGGGAAAGCTTGCAAGCTGTTTTTAAACCTGAAAAATCCGATTACCTTTATTTTGTCAGTAAAAATGATGGCAGTCATAAATTTTCTAAAACTTATAAAGAACACAAAAAAGCAGTTTATAAGTATCAAATTAAAAAGAATTGAGTTTTTTTGTATGAAAATCTTGTATGATACAAAGCTAAAAACTTTGGACATGCGTTTTGCCACAAAGCGACTTACAGTCGCCTTGTTGTCAAATCCGAACTCGTTTTTATCTTTGTATCATACAAGATTTTAATCAAGAGACTTAAATAGGTATAAATAGGTTTTAAAGTTTATACATACACATTATAATGATGCTTTTTTAGTTTTAAATAAGAATAATAGATTTTGAAATTTGTTTATAGACTTTAAAATTTTTTTTAATTGGGACAGTATTCGTCTATATTACTGGGCTGATCCTTAAAATCTTTCACAGTTCCACAGGAAATCAATTTAACGGAATAAGCGCTTCGCCCTCCACTAGCACAAGCGCTTGGAACTGGCATATCTTCTAAAGCTCCGGCTGAACAATTCATAAAGCGATCGGGGAAATTGTTATTGTAATTTTCATAATTTAAAGGATGAGGGCTAACCCATGAGCTTAAAAGCTGATCGGGCAAAGGGTTAGCAAGCCAAGGGTAAAATAAGTTTCCTTGACTGAGAGGAGGAGAGACTCCTGTATTTATTTTTCCAAAAAGACGAGCATTTGGTAATGTCGTCGCCGTTTGGCTATTGTCTCCTGGATTTCTTATTAAAGTCTTATTGATTTCGTTACTATTTTGGTTCAGAAAATAAGGAGCGATAGAAAGCTCAACAGCTTTTCTTTGTTGATTTTGTGTGAGATAAGTTTCTGTATCTGGCCAGCCAAAATCCCCTCTGACATAAACAAGCCTAGTCTTAGAGGCTGTGGATTGAAACTGATTCCTCTTACTAGGATTGCAGTTAGATCCTAAAAGCTTACAGATTTTTTGAAAATAAGTTTGATGATAATTTCCTAAGATAGAATAGTAAGAGATATCGTAAAGATCAGGATAAACGGCCATAAGCTCCATCATTCGTGTAAAATTATTGGAATTATAATTAGGGTGGCGAGCTAAGGGATCGTCAGCTGTGCCTTGGTTTAAAGTTAAGTGAAAGTAATTTTCCATGGTATAAACTCTTTTTGCAGGATAAACTACATGTTTGTTTAAAAAATTCCATTTACTGTTGTTGTCATGTAATATTTTATGAATAAGTCCCCATCTATCTCCCGGAAATCTGGAGTAGTTGGGTTGTAATAAGACTGAGTTAAGTCTATTCAAATTAGCAGATATGGAGCTAGGAGCTTTAGGATGATGAACAGGGATAAGGGGATCGCTTTCAGAGGGCTGAGGGCCAAACTTTCCCCCAAAAGCTTTAGCAAAAGCGCTGGCTTTAAACTTAATAGCAGGCGATAAGTTTAAAGAAAAAACTTGATGATCGGATTTATAGTCAAACTCTACTTTTAATCCATAGTAAAGAATTTCATCTTTCTTTTTAAAAAAAGAAAGGGTAAGCTCTTGCATAGGATCAGGATCAGAAGTATTTTTTTGAAAACCCTGGTGAGAATTAAATTTAAAAAGATTTTTAACTTGAGGCTTCATTGCGCTTTCTAAAGAATGATCATCCAGTGCTAATTTGATTTTGTCAAAAATATCATCATAATTTATTAGATTCATAAATCTATAATGAGTATCTAAGTTTACATCACACTGTCCATCATCTGAACTAATAGATCCTTTTTTTTTTAAAAATTGTAAAACAGGCCAGACATTTAATTTTTGAAAAACATCTTCAAAGTCTTTCCCTAAAAAAGAGTTATAAGATATAAGCTCCTTATCTTCCGGATAATTATTACAAAAATTTATTAAATTTTTTTTATTGGCTGGATTTAAATTATTACAAAAAACTTTAGCAGAGCCTTTAAAGATACTTTCTCCATCTAAGTCTTTTCCCTCTTTTAAAGTTTTATTGTAAATCTCTTCCATCATGATTTTTCTGTCTTTTTGATCTAAGCGAAAATGAGTTATAAAAAATTGAGTCATTAGCCAGTTTAAAGCTCCCTCTTTTGGGCAAGATAAACCCACTTGCCTTTGTAGCAGATCAACACCTCTAGCCGCTAAATGGGCCTCAGCCATAAAACCAGCTGTTACTTTTAGATCAACTATACGAGGAATATAAACTTCTAATTTAGTGCATAAATTTTGATTGTCTGTAGTAATGCCTCTTTTCCAAAGACTGTGGCTGATACAAACAAAATATCTTGCATCACAATAATTATTTCCATAGACAGTATTTAAAATGTTTTGAGCTTCTTGACATTGTGGTTTAGATGGATTGTTTTCACAAGTTGTATCAATAGCGACACCATCTTTACTATTTTGAGGACACCAATAGTTAGGATTCGTTCCTCCTTTCGCTTGAATAAGAGTTCCCATAATACGATAACGCCAGGCCAAAAGCTTCCAGTTTTGTCTCATTTGGTAGTTGATATGAGCCATAGCGCTTAAAACTTCTGATTGTTTTTTAGCCCCATAATAAACAGCTAGATCTAAAGAGTTTTGTAAATTAATTTTGTCATAGCTCACCATAGCAATATTGATTGTCATGGCAAATAAGATGAATAAAACTTGAAAGATTAAAACAACAAAGATAGCCACTTGACCTTTTGTATTTTTTAAAAACTTCAAAACAAAGCTCCTTTATTTTACAATATACCAATCCTGTTTAGCTTTTCCTACCTTCTCGTCATTCCCGCGAAAACGGGAATCTGATTTAAGCTAGAATTTTCAAACAAGATTAGTATATACCAAGCTCTTCTTATTTTTCCAGCTAATTTCAAAAAGATTGAGAAATTGTATCTTTAATTTTTTTGTTTTAATTTTTTAAAAATTTGATTGGCTTGGCTTAAAGTGATTCTTTTTGTTTTCTTTAAAATTTTTATAAGCTCTTTTTCTAAAGCTTTTTGCTCTTTGTTTGTTTTAGCTCCGGCTTTTAACACTAAATTTTTTATATGAAGTCTCATATGTCCTTCAATAACACCTACAGTTACCAAAGCTTTTAAAGCTCCTAAATTTTGAACCAAACCTAAAGCGCAAGCTAAGCCTGCCAGCTCTGTGGCTTTTGGATAGCCTAATATTTTTAAACTCAGACGAGCTGTTGGGTGTAAATCCGTCACTCCTCCCACTGTTCCCAGCATAAAAGGCCCTGTCATTTCTCCATAAAGCTCACTTCCCTTCGCTCTCCATTTTGTTAAAGAAGAGTAAGCTCCTTTTTGAGCGGAATAAGCATGGAGCCCCGCAGAGACCGCTCTCCAGTCATTTCCTGTTGCAATCATTAAAGCGTCTATACCATTTAAAACTCCTTTATTGTTAGTGCAGGCTCTATAGGGATCAATTTCTGCAAAAAGAGAGGCTTCTTCTATTTTTTTTATTAATTTTCTATCTTGATTTTTTAGTCTCACTTCAGCCCGAACTATTCTTTTATCGGCTAAGTTGGAAAGGATACAAAGCCCAGCCTTTTCTCCGCTTGCTTTTTCCAGAGGTTTTTTTAAATATTCACAAGTTTGATTGATGATATTGGCACCCATAGCTGAACAAGTTTCAATATGAAGGTGCAAAATAGCCATGCTTTCCCCATCCGGTCTTTTTAAAAGTCTCAGCTCATAGTCTTTTAAGCCTCCTCCTCGTTTTTTCATATAAGATAAAACACTTTTATTTATTTTTTCTTTCCAATCGCGGAAATTTTTTTTAAGGTCAGTTTTTAGTTTTTTATAATTTTTCACTTTAGGAATTTGTATTTGACCAATAGAAAGAGTGTTTAAAGTTTGAGTTTTAATTGTTCCCTCTTTGCAAACCCAGCGAGCCGTTTTGCTAGCCGCCGCAATAATAGAAGTTTCCTCTACTGCCATAGGCAAAATATAAGCTTTTTTGTTGATGATAAAGTTAGTCGCTAAACCTAAAGGCAAAGGAAAATAACCTAAGGCATTTTCTATAAAACACTGAGTGAGCTCTATCCGTTCTTTTAAGTTGTTAGAAATAGAACCCAAATACAAATACTCCAGATCTTTTTTAGACAGGTAGCCTAGCTCCTGCAATCTTTTAAGGCGATCCTTATAATTTAATTTAGAAAAGCCTTCAAAATTTTTTAAGAAATGATTTCCCATTTTTTAGTCCTTTGCAGTTCTTTAATATTGACAGAGCCTGTGCAAAATAGGCTGATCTTTAATTCATATTCTAATCGGGACATAAGCTGATCTAAAGCTTGTTCGCTTTCATGTAAAGCTTTTAAAATAATTTGTCCGAAACCAGTAAAGCTAGCTCCTATAGCTAAAGCTTTAGCTGAGTCTAAACCTGTCCTCAATCCTCCTGAAGCCCATAATTCATAATCTCTTGGCTTTTCTCGGCTGTAGATAAGAGACTCTACTGTGGGAATACCCCAAGAAGAAAAACTTTCCCCTATTCCAAAAAAAGCTGAATTTTTATCATAGCGTTTCCCTTCAATTCTTCCCCAGTGTGTGCCTCCTAGTCCGCTTACATCTAAAACGGCTAATCCGATATCTGTTAGCTGATCTAAAGTTTCTTTTGACATGCCACAACCGGTTTCCTTAACAATAACAGGAAGGGCTAATTCTTTTACAAGTTTTTCTATAGCCTTTAATCCTCCCTTAAATTTAGCCGTGCCTTCCTTTTGTATAGCCTCTTGTAAGGGATTTAAGTGAATGATCATCCCTTGAGCCTTTAAACTTTCCACTAAACGCAAAATGTCACTGATAGAGGATTTTAAAAGTTGAGAAAGGCCTAAATTTCCAAGTAAAATAAGATTAGGCTGTGCTTTTCTAATTTGTTTCCATTCTTCCGCTTTGCTAGGGTCTTCCAACTGCGCTCTTTGAGAGCCAACAGCCATAATCCAAGAGTGTTTTGCACAAGCTTTTGCAAGTTTAAGATTAAAGGCTTTGGAGTCTTTCCAGCCCCCAGTCATAGAGCTTACAAAAAAAGGCGTTTTCAAGACATGCCCTCGCCACTTTTGCTCAATAGACACTTCTTCTATGTCTAAATCTGGCAAGGCAGAATGAATCAAGCGAATTTTGTCAAAACCTGTAGCTCTAATAGATTGAGAACTGGAATCTAAAGATAAAAAGAAATGACTCTTTTTTCTTTTTTCAAAACTATCATCCATTATCTAATGGCTTGCTTAACAACTTGAGAAAAAGCCTTTGGCTGAGTGACAGCCAAGTCAGCCAGCATTTTTCTGTTTAAAGGGCTTTCTTTTTTAGAAAGCGCATGAATAAGCTTGGCATAAGAGCTTCCATTTAATCTAGCTCCTGCATTGATTCTTTGAATCCAAAGACGACGCATATTTCTTTTTTTAGTTCTTCTGTCTTTATACTGATAAGCTAAAGCGCGATCGCTTTTTTCAATAGCTACAGAAAAACAGCGACTGTTTGCAGAGTAAAAACCTTTAGCTCTTTTTAAAATTTTCTTTCTAAATTTTCTGGCCTTAAAGCCTCTTTTAACACGCATGATTAAAGCTCCTTTTTAACGAAGTCCTAATTGTCTTTTTACCCCTGGGACATCACTGGCATGAACAAAAGTTTTCATTCCTAATTGTCTTTTTCTTTTAGAAGATTTGTTGGATAAAATATGCCTTAAGCCTCGTTTTTTTCGTTTGATTAGACCGCTAGATTTAACGCTAAAACGCTTGCTGGCTCCTTTATGAGTTTTTCCTTTATTAGCCATTATCTTATTCCTTTTCCTCTTTTGACTTTAATTTTTAATAGTGTCTTTTGTGACGAGTCATAAAAACAGCTTTTTTTCTAAAAATCAAGCCATTTTTTAATTTTGTGTGAAAAGCTTGTAAGATACAAAGTTAAAAACTTTGGACATGCCTTTTGC
>JAPORL010000007.1 GCA_026712605.1 Pseudobdellovibrionaceae bacterium
TATGGATTTGTTAAAAATCGCTCAAAATATCAATTCCTCTTTAGTCGATCATTTTTTTAAAAAAATAAAAAATCACTATAAAAAACTTAATGGTTTGTCTCTAACATTTTGGGGTATTAGTTTTAAAAAAGGAACAGATAGTTTAATAAACTCACCAGCTTTAAAATTGATTAATAAACTTTTAAAATCAGGAGCGATCATCCATGTTTATGATCCTTGTTTTGTAAAAGAAAAAGTTTTTAAAATTTTTAAAAATTACAAATATCCTCATATCAAAAATCCAATAAAAAAGATTTTTTTAAAAATATTCCCTATAAAAGATGAACTAGTTTATTTGAGAGAAAAGATTTTTGAAGGGAAATGTTATTTTCATGCAAAGGCTTTAGATAGTTTAGATAAAGGAGAGGCTTTGATTATTGGATCAGATTGTGATGAGTTTAAACAGATACCTTTAAGTAAAATCAAAGAAACAGTATCTTTTATATTTGATAGCAGATCTACTTATTTGATAGAAGATTTAAATAAAAACGGACTATCTTTTTATAAAAAGGGATTTGAATTTTTTAAGGCAGATAAACACAACGAAAACCGACTTGAAGATCACCGCGACGATCATCATGGTCTCGTTTAACTTCAACAGAAAAAATTCCTGCATATCTATCGGGCATTCCTCTTACAATGAGATCATTATTTTTGCTAATATCTGCTTCTCCTAGATTCCATTTATTTAATCGTCTGTTATTGTCTGCTAGACTGTAAGTTTTATTAGGTCCAAAAAGTTTTTTTAATTGACCTTTTAATTCAAAAATATCACCTCTAAAATTTTGATTAGCTTTATATTTGTCCTTCATTATTTCACCTACATTTCCACAGATATCCCAAATAACTTCACCATTTTTTAGAATGTGAGTTCTTCTTTTTAGATCCCAATTAGGGTTACAAGACTGATCTGCGCAATCATCTATATCATTGGATCTGGCTGGTTGAGGTCTTCCTGTTAAAACACCACAGTTTATAGCATTGTCATCTGTAGCTGTACTTTTTCCTACACGCCAGTTTTCGTCTGTGTCTTCTATAGATAGGACAATACTTTGCCATTGAGCGTTTGACATGAGATCATATCTAGGACCATTATTTTTACATAGGTCAACAGCGTCTTCAAGGGTTATATTACTTACAGGAACACCCTCAGCTTTAGAAACAGCCTTAGTAAAAGCATTTCTTGTTTCTACTTTTGCTTCATATTTCATGACAAAAAAACTAGATTCATAATAATCTCCATTAGCTTGTTCAGGGGTAGGCACGGGGATATAATCTGTCGGTCCTGAAAAGGCAACCCTAACATCTTTACAAATACTTTCGTTATCATGAGTAATTTCAAAGACAACGCTGTCTTGCGCTGAAATAATAGAAGTTAAGTTCAATTCCACTTTCCAGCGTTTATTGTCGCAAATAGGATTGTTAGTGATGTCATAGCCGTTGACACGAACAAACACAGTAGCATCTTTTGTGTCACATCTTCCTTGAAGAATATACTCACCGGCATTATTTGAATCTATATAATCAAATTCTCTTACGGAAACTTTGTCAGATTCTTCATTTCTTCTACAAGATCCAGAAAAATTACTTCTATCTGAATCAGAAAATCTACTGACTTCTCTTTCAAACACGACTTCATTTCTTGGTCTATAAGGCTTATAAATATCGCAAGCTGTAATAATTAAAATAAGATTTAGTAGAGACAGTTTGAGTACTAGTTTTAACATGTTAATCACAACTCTTTTCTTGAATTTAATTATAAAAGCATGTAATTTCAATAAAAACCTTACTAGAATCTTACATTTAAGATAGGTCAAGACTTTAGACTAATGGTTTTTTAAAGGTTTCAAAGCTTTAAAATGAAATTTACAGATTTTTTATTAAACACTTATATTTTATCTAAAGGCTCTGTTAAAGGACTGAAAGTATCCTCTATAAGTGATTGCTCTCAAAAAGTAGAAAAAGACAGTTTATTTATAGCAATTAAAGGTCGTAAAACAGACGGACATAATTACTTAGCAACAGCTATTGAAAAAGGTGCCAGTGTATTACTCGTAAAAGATAGCGCTCTTGTTCCCTCTTTTTTTAAGGGAGTTGTTTTAGAATACACTCAATTGAATTTAGGGTCTTTGCTTAATCAGTTTTACGATTTTCCCTCTGAAAAACTTTTTACAGTGGGAGTTACAGGAACAAATGGAAAAACTAGCTTTTGTTATTTACTGGAGCATTTGTTTCAATCTTGTGGTTGGCCAACAGGAGTCATTGGAACAGTGGATCAACATTTTAATCAGAAAAAATGGTCTTCTATTTTAACAACTCCCTCTTCTGCTGATTTATTTAAAAGATTAAACGATTTTGTAAAATTATCAGCTAGAGCTGTTGCTATGGAAGTTTCTAGTATTGCTTTAGATCAAAATCGTGTAGAGGGAGTGGATTTTAAAGCTCTTATCTTTAGTAATCTTAGTCAAGATCATTTAGATTATCATGGAAGTATAGAAAACTATTGGAAAGCGAAACAAAAACTTTTTCTTCAAGCTGAAGCCAATAGAAATAAAAATCTTTTTTATTTAATCAATCAAGATGATATTTATGGCTATAAACTAAAAACTCTTTTAAGAAAATCTTGTTGGACTTATGGTCAATCTGTAAAGGCTAATTTTTGTTTTAAGATAAAAGAATATTCTAAACTGAAAACTTTTTTTGAGCTTAAAAGTCCTTTTGGCGTTTTTGATTTTTCTGTCAATTTGGTGGGAGAATATAATGTCTATAATACGGTTTCTGCTTTGGCTTGTGCTATGCTCACGGGTTTTAAAGCAGAAGACTGTCAAAAAGCTTTGGCATGTTTTCAGGGTGTTCCGGGTCGTTTAGAGAAATTAAAAACAAATAAAAATTTTGATGTTTTTATAGATTATGCTCATACACCACAAGCTTTATCTGTTGCCTTAAAAGTTTTAAAGAATAATTTTAAAAGGCTAATTTTAGTTTGTGGTTGTGGGGGAGATAGAGATAAAAAGAAGCGTCCGCTTATGGCTAAAATCGCTTTAAGTTTATCCGATCATATTTTTTGGACAACAGATAATCCTCGTTATGAAGACCCACAAAAGATTGCTGATTCTGCTTTAGAAGGAATAAATAAAAATAAAAAAATCAAATTGGAGCTTGATAGGGAGAAGGCTATAAAAAAAGCTATTAGTTTTGCAAAAAAAGGGGATTGTGTTTTGATAGCGGGTAAAGGTCATGAACAGTTTCAAATTGTAAAAGATAAAAGAATATCCTTTTGTGATAAAACCGTCGCTCTCAACTTTCTTAAAAGTATTTAAAGCTTTATTGTTTTAAATATAAGTAATCACTGATTTCATCAACAGAATTATCTACAATTTCATAAGCTTCAGTAGTATAACACATTTCCCAGCAACTGAAACGAGCAAACTCAAGCAACTGTTAAAAAAATCACTAGAATTTCTAAAGTTAAAGTGAATATTTCTTATCAATTAAAAACTGATGGCTGGACAAATTTTAAAAATTCAGTATAAAAAAAAAATGTCTGAGATTATCACAACTGATTTTTTGATTAAGGCTTTGCAAGCTGAAGCTTTACAAACTACGCCTTTTGATTTTTTAGGAGTGAGTTTAGATTCTAGAAAAAAGCTAAAAGACAAAGTGTTTTTTGCAATTAAAGGGAAAAATTTTGATGGACATGATTTTTTATCTCAAGCTCTTGAAAAAGGAGCTAAGGCTTTTGTTGTTAGTGATAAAAAAAAAGCTGAGGCTCTTTTTAAAAAAAAAGAAGTTTCTATTTTTTTAGTTAAAGATACTTTAAAAGCTCTTCAAGATTTGGCTCAATCTTGGAGGAAAGCTCTTAAAATAAAAATTATTGCTATTACAGGGAGCAACGGCAAAAGCACAACTTGCTCTTTTGCCCATACTTTATTATCAGATTTTTCTGTTTTTGTAAGTCCTAAAAGCTATAACAATTTTATTGGTGTTCCTTTATCCATTTTAAATGTAAATAAAAAATCTTCTTTTTTAGTTCAGGAAATAGGAACAAACGCTCCCGGTGAGATTTCTTTTTTAACTCAGCTTTGCCAACCAGATATAAGCCTTGTTACAATGGTGGCTCCCTCTCATTTAGAAGGTTTGAAAAACTTAGAATCTATCGCTCAAGAGAAAAAGCAAATTTATCTAAAAAGTCCTAAAGCAGTTTGGCTTTTTAATAAAGATAATCTTTGGACAAAAAAAATGTGGGAAGAGCTTGCAAAAAAAGATTCTATTTATTTTTCCTCTCAAGATGAAAAAGCTGATGTGAATTTTCATTTTTTAAAAGAGTCTATTGGAAAATCTGTTATTAAAGGGCATATAGGAGATATTGAATCTTCAGCAGAACTGTTATTTTCGGGACAGGAAAATTTAAGTAATCTAATGGGAGCTTGTGCTGTCGCTTTATCCCTAGGGGCAAAGCCAGATCAAATTTGGAAAAAAGTTTCTCAATGTCATGTTCCTAAAGGTCGGCAGGAGTACTTTTTTATGGAAAAACAAAAAGTGTCTATTTTATTTGATGCTTATAATGCAAACCCAGCCAGTATGAATTTTTTTCTAAAAACCTGCCAAAAAGCTTCTCAGTCTCGTATTTTAATTTTGGGTGATATGAAGGAATTGGGTGAAGACTCTAAAAAATATCATAAAGAGCTAGCCTGTCATCCTTGTGTGTTAGAGGCACGCTGTGTTTTTTTTATAGGAGAATATTCTGCCTTGATAGAAGAAGAGCTTAAAAAAAATAATTTTAAAGGCAAGTTTAAAGCTTATAAAACTTATAACAAAACTTTACTTACAGATTTAAAAAAGGAGTTAAAGACAGGGGATTTTTTAGGTTTAAAAGCGTCCCGAAGTTTAGCTTTGGAGCGTTTGGCTTTTAATCTGACGGGAAAAGATTTTTTAGCTTAATTTGAGCTCTTTAGAAGAGCTTGACTATAAAATTTTTGGGTTATAAAATTTATTAAATTTTAGCAGAGTTTTAGATGAAGAATTTTATTTTAAATAAAAAGGGTTTGAGTTTAGTTGAAATGCTTGTTGTTGTGGGCATTTTAGCTTTTATTATGTCAGTAGTTGCACGCTCAGTAAGTCAAAGCAGAAAAAAAAGTCAAATTAAGCAAGCTAGAATTTTAATTGGTGTTATTGAACAGGCTATGGAGGAATTTAGCTTGGATTGTGGCTATTATCCAGAGACCTTAGAAGATTTAGTTTTAGCTCCTCCTGATTGTGAAGAGTGGGGTCCTCAAGCTTATTTAAAAAATGCTAAAATACCTAAAGACCCTTGGGATCAAGATTTTCAATATGAATATGATGAGGACAGCGGAAATTACGCTATTATAAGTTTTGGAGCTGATAGAAGGCCTGGTGGAAGCGGTAAGTTTAATAAAGATATTTCCTCTTTAGACTAACATTTAACAATGGGTATAAGAAATATAATCCGTCAAAAAGCTGAAAAGGCTTTTTCACTGATTGAAATATTAGTTGTTCTTTTTATCATAGGAATTTTATTTACTATCTCTTCTAAAAACATTTTTAATAAAAGTCAGAGTGTAAGAACTGTTTTTGATAAACTCATTCGTCTCAATAAACGATTGACTTCTATTTCTACTCTTCACGGCAAGACTTATCGTTTAGTTATAAAATTAGATACAAAAAATACAGATCAATATTGGGTAGAAAAAAAAATTATAACTAAATCTGAAGAAGAAGAAGATAATGAAGAGAAGTTTCAAATAGATGATTCTTTCTATTCAGAGCCTCAAAGTATTCCTCCTCTTTTAGATATAACAAAAATTGAGACAGTTAATTCTTCTAAAAAAGAGGGGACAGTTTATATTTACTATTATCCTTCGGCTTTGGCTCAATCTTCTAAAATTTATTTCTTAAGACCAGACAATCAAGGAGTTTGGACTTTATATCTAGATCCTGTTACAAAAAAACTACGGGTTTTAAAAGATGAAAAAGATATATAATTTTTTATACATTAATTAAATTGAGTTTAAAGCTTGAAAGGTTTTTTTCTGTTTATTAATCTGATAAATATAAAAATAGGATTGAAAAATTTTTACAACAGAATTTGAAAAAAGTAAGTTTATCAAATTTAATGAACTTAAATGTTTAGAGCCTTCTGTTAAAACAGAAGGAATTAAATATAGTGGATCTAAATTAAAATTACTACCCTATATTTTATCTGTTGTTCGCTTTTTGCCGGTAAGACAAGTTTTTGATGGCTTTTCAGGGACAACAAGGGTCAGTCAAGCTCTTGCTAAATCAGGTTATCAGGTGATTGCAAATGATAGGGCTGTTTGGTCAAAAGTTTTTGGACACTGTTACCTTAAAGGTAAAAAAAGCCTGAAACTACAAGACAAAATAAATTATCTTAATAATTTAAAAGGAGTCTCAGATTGGTTCACAGAGCATTATGGTGGGACACCTAAAGGAAATCTTTCTGTTGGCTATGATGGAAAAAAAAGGCTATGGCAAACTTTTAATACAAAAAAACTGGATGCTATCAGACCAGAAATAGATAAAATATCTGAAAATTCCATTGAGAAATCTATTTTATTAACAAGTTTAATTTTAGCTTTAGATAAGGTTGATAATACTTTAGGGCATTATGCTTCTTATTTGAGAGAGTGGTCTCCTCGCTCTTTTAACAAAATTCAACTTTTAATGCCTTTACTTGATATAAAAACGAAAGGACATAAGGTAATAAGCAGAGATATTTTTCAAGCTCTGCCTAATATAAAATCTGATTTATCTTATTTTGATCCTCCTTATGGATCTAATAATATAAAAATGCCAGCATCACGAGTTCGTTATGCTTCTTATTATCATATTTGGAAGACAGTTTGTTTAAATGATAAGCCAGAGCTAACAGGACAATCCAATAGAAGAATTGATTGTAATGATAAAAACTCTGGTTCTATTTTTGAGGAATTTAGAAAAAATAAAGAAGAAAAATTTATTGCTTTAACAGCTATTGATAGACTTATTAAAGAAAGCCTTTCTAAATATATACTGTTTTCTTATAGTAGTGAAGGCAGAGTGAGTAAAGAAGAAATATGCGAAGTTATTAACAAGCAATGTAAAAAGGCTCAAATTTTTTCCATTGATTATAAACGAAATGTTATGTCCAGTATGCGATGGACTTTTAAATGGACTAAAGGCTATTTAGATAATCCTACAGAGTTTTTATTTTTAATTGAAAAATAAATTTTTGTTTTTTTAAAGTTTTGTTCGGGCTTGCTCTTTTTTTGTGTAACACTCTAAGACATCTTTTGGTTTAATGTCGTTAAATTTTTCTAAAGAGATACCGCACTCAAAACCTTCACCGACTTGTTTTACATCTTCTTTAAAGCGTCTTAAACCAGATAAAGGACCATTATATACTAGTCGTCCATCACGAACTAAGCGGATAAAAGAAGATCGTAAAATTTTTCCTTTAACAACATAACAGCCTGCTACAGTCCCTATTTTAGAAATATGAAAAATGTCGCGAACTTCAGCTTGTCCTTGATCTTCTTCTATAGTGTCTGATTTTAATAAACCTAACATTAAATTTTTAACTTGATCAAATAACTCATAAACTACAGAATAAGAATATATTTCAACTGACTTTTCTTTGGCAATTTTAACAGCTTTAGAGTCAGGGCGAACATTAAAGCCCAAAATAACACCTGACACTGTAGAGGCTAAAAGCACATCACTTTCTGTAATAGCTCCTGATCCAGAATGAATAATTTTTAAAACAGCTTCTTCAGATTTTATTTCTTCTAAACCATTTTTTAAAGCTTCTAAACTTCCCCCTACATCGGATTTTAAAATAATATTAAGCTCTCTTTTTTCAGTAGAGGCTTGCTCCATTTGAGCTAAAAGTTCTTCAGAGTTCAGTTCTGTTTGTTTTTGGCTTTTTTGTGTGTCTAGTTTCTCACTTTTTCTTAAAGTGAGTAATTCTTTAGCTGATTTTTCGTTGGAAACAACACAAAATTTATCTCCGACTTGAGGCAATTCATTAAAACCAATAATTTCTACAGGAAAACCAGCTGAAACTTCTTTTATAATATGCCCTTTATCATTTTTTAATTGTCTTACACGCCCTGAACACTCACCAGCAACTATGTTGTCTCCTTTATAGAGGGTTCCATCTTGTATTAGAAGACTGACAATACAACCCATTCCTTTTTCTTTTTTTGCTTCTAAAACTAAACCTTTTGCAGTAGCTTTAGCTTGATATTTTAGCTCTTGCATTTCAGCTTGTAATTGAATTTGATCTAATAGCTCTTTAATTCCCTCTTCTTTAAGAGCTGAAATAGGGATAAAACTGGTATCTCCACCCCAATCTTCAGGAATAATATTATGTTCAGACATTTGTTTTTTTATTTTATCAGGATTGGCTCCTGCAGAATCCATTTTACTAATAGCAATAATGATAGGTGTTTTAGCGGCTTTAGCATGGTTTAAAGCTTCTATTGTTTGAGGCTGTACGCCGTCATCTCCTGCTATTACAATGACGACAATGTCTGTAGCTTGCGCTCCTCTTGATCGCATAGCAGTAAAAGCAGAGTGCCCTGGAGTATCTATAAAAGTGATGGGCTTGCCATCTAAAAATACACTATAGGCTCCAATGTGTTGAGTGATTCCTCCTGCCTCTCCTTGAGCGACTTTAGCTTTACGAATGCAATCTAATAAAGTGGTTTTTCCATGATCCACATGCCCCATAATTGTCACAACAGGAGCTTTAGTAGATAGATTTTCAGATTTTATTTTTTTATCTAGTTTTTGTAAAATTTCTGTTTCTGTTTGTTTTGTATTTTTAGCGGTGAATCCAAAAGCAGGAATCACTAATGCAATTGTGTCAAAGTCTAAGACCTTTAGATTTTTTGTATCTATACTTTCTTTTTTTAGAGTTTTTATAAGAGTTTGTCTTTTCAGACTCATTTTTTTACAAAGCTGTTCAATACTCATTTCGTCATGAACTTTAATGATTCTTTTGTGAGATTTTGGAGTAGTGATTTGAGTGTTTTTAAATTCTCCAGCTAGGGCGGTTTTTTTCTTGCGGGGTTGGAATATAACTTCTCTTTTTCTAAAATCAGTAGCGTTAAATTTAGATGAAACATCT
>JAPORL010000182.1:0-759 GCA_026712605.1 Pseudobdellovibrionaceae bacterium
AAAACTCAAATGTTCAAAAATCTGACAGTTTATCTCTCAAAAAATGTATCTATTCATTAAAAAAAATGTAAAGAGTATGAATAATAAAAATAATTAATTAGTAAAAAGTAAAGCATACAAAAGTAGATCCCTTCCGACCCACTATGTGTGAAAAGCTTGTAAGATATAAAACTCAAAACGCATGTCCGAGTTCTTGAGTTTTGTATCTTACAAGATTTTAATCCAGAAATTAAAATAGGAGTAAATATATTTTAAAATCTCGGAAACTTTGATTTTTATTCTTTTAATTGACTAAGGATAAAATAACTTTATCAAATAATTCCTGTGCTTTTAGATTTTTATTAGCTTTTCCATTAAAAATAAAAACAAAAACATATTTTTCATTTTTGTTTTCTGCCCATCCCGCTAAGCCTAAAACTCCATAAAGAGAGCCTGTTTTTGCTCTCACATGAACACTTGGCGACAATGTATCAAATCTTTTATTCAAGGTGCCTTTTCCTTTAGCTAAAGGGTAAGAAAAAAGCATTTCTGGGCTATAATATTTTTTTTCAGATTGAATCAAAAGTTTTTGTAAATCAAAAACTGTGAATTTATTTTTTCTATCTAAACCTGAAGGCTCTTTAAATTGAAAATTATTTATACCAAGTGTTTTTAAATATTCTCTTACTTTTTTCATTCCTTGATTTAGATCTCCTTCGTCTTTTCCTTCTAGTAAGGGTATATGGATGACAAGCATACGAGTAGCAAAGTTACTGGAGT
>JAPORL010000182.1:769-9191 GCA_026712605.1 Pseudobdellovibrionaceae bacterium
TTAAATCAAGTAAAGAACAAGGTGTAAAAATTATTTCATCATATTATAAGTATGAAAAGGAAAAGGACGGCTTTCCCATTCTGCTAATTTTTTACATGAGCTTTTGCAAACTCCCTTTTTTACATTGCCGGTAACTTTTATACCTCTTTGATTTAAAAAAGAGATAGCATTGTAGCCTAACCATAAGGCTGGATTTGTGATATTTCTATATTTCACAATTTCTTTACTATTGATGTCTATTGTTCCATTTATCTCAAAAATTTCTTTTTGTTTAAAAGATGATCTTCGTTTGATAAAAATTTTATTTTTTTTACCTGTTTTAACTTTGTTTATAACTTCTATATAAGTATTTTGAGGATTAGGAAATATAAGAGCTTGTTGGGGGTTGGTTTAATTTTTTAGCTGGTCGGATATAAAAAGCAGCAGAGTTCCAATTAAAGGAGCTGGCGCTTGAAGGCGCTAAATAACTTCTTTCTGAGTAAGGTAAAGCAGGCTCTTTTTTATAAAGTTTGTCATCTATCAACAGATTTCCTTTTACCTGTTTTAGACCAGAGCGTGTTAAATTGTTAATCAATTTCCATAAATGTTCTGAGGTGAAACTAGAATCGCCCCCTCCTTTTAAAATTAAATCGCCTGATAATACAGCTTCATTTATATCTGTAGAAGAAATAAAAGAAGTTTTAAAAGTGTGAGAGATAGGGTACAAATCATAAAGAGCGGACAAACTGGCTATTTTAACAAGAGAAGCTGGTGTAAAGAGTTTTTTTTCATTTAATTTATAAATTATCTCTATTTTAGAGTCTGAATTTATTTTTGAAATGATCATTCCTAAAGAGTTTGTTTTTAAATTTTGTTTTTTAATTTCTTTTTGTATTTCAAATTGAATAGAGCTTTTTTCAGCTTGAACAGTGTTAAAAGCTGAAATAAGGAAAAAAATATAAACAGATTTCATTTAAGTACCTTATAACTTGTTTTTTAAATAGTCTATAAAATTTATAAATTCCATTTTATATTTGTAAAGGTTTTTTCTTAAATTAGCGGAAATTATAAGTCTAACTTGATTTAGAATGGATTTATATAATATAGAAAGATTATGAAGTTTAAATTTTTTTTATTTTTTTTATTAGCGTCTTGCTCGGTTAAAGAACAGCCTAAAGACACTTTGTTTGTAGTTTTGGATTCTCGTCCTCAGACTTTAGATCCTAGAAAAGCCACTTCAGCGAATGGCATGCGTCTTATTGGTTTGATTTTTAACTCCTTTGTCAAACAAGGCAATCAAGGAGAGTTAAAACCCGACTTAGCTCTTAGCTGGAAGCTTGACAATTTAACTTGGATTTTTACTCTCAAGCCGAATTTAAAATTTTCTAATGGTCGATCGGTTTTAAAGGAAGACATTTTATTTAGTTTTGAAGAATTTCAAAAAAAAAGCTCTTCTTTTTATTCAGCTTTTAAGAATATCAAATCAGTAGAAGTTTTAAATAAGGAGGATTCAAATACGACACAGTTTATAGTTAAAATCCATTTAAAATCTTTTCAAGCTCCTTTTATTTACTCTGATCTTCCCGTATTAAAAATTTTACCTAAAAATGAAATTTTAAAAGCAGAAAGAGATTTTAATAAATATCCTATTGGCACAGGTAATTGGACTGTAGTTAAAAATGACTTTAGACAGATTTTATTAAAACGAAAAACCGAAAATAAAGATTTAAAATCATCTTGTTTGAATTGCAATTTGATGGATCAAGCGATTTCCTATAATTTAAAATCTGTTGAAGGAACCTATCAAAAGGAAAGCAAAAGTGTAAATTGGAACAGTATAAGGATGATATCTTTTAATATTATAAGAGATAGTTTAACCAGAACACAAAAAATGCTTTCTAAGGAGATGGATATAGCACCTTCTGTAATTCCTTTAGATAAAATCTCTCAGTTTAAAAAGAAAAATCAAGATTTTAAAGTGTTTTCTTCTACAGGATTTTCCACCACTTATTTACTTATCAATTTAAAAAATAATTTTTTTAAAAATAAAAAACTTCGTTACGCTTTGTCTCTTGCTATTAATAGGGAAGAGATTATCAAATACAAATTATATGGTTATGCTAGTCCAGCTCTTTCTTTTATTAATCCTAATAGTTACTTTTTTAATAAAAATTTAAAATCTTTTGAATTTAATTTATCAAAAGCTTCTTCTCTTATTGAGCAGATGAATTTAAAAAACTTAGAGCTTAGATTGAGTTGTTCTAACAATTCTAGCACAGTTTCTAAGGCAAGAGTTCTAGCCAGTCAGATCAGTAAAGCCGGTCTAAAAATTTCTCTTCAAACTAATGAGTGGGGCGCTTTTTACAAAGATGTAGGAAGAGGCTCTTTTGATCTAGCTTTAATGAAATGGGTAGGGGTAGTTGATCCTGATATTTATCGCATTGCTTTTCATAGTGAAAATCAAGCGCCTCAAGGAAGAGATAGAGGCTTGTAGTAGGCGAGTTCATTGGATAAACTTTTAGAACAAGGTTTTACGGAAAGAGATCAAGTCAAACGAAAACAAATCTATGATAAGGTGCAAAAATTAATTGCTGAAGAGTTTATTGTTATTCCTTTATGGCATGACGAAGAGCTTTCTATTGTTCAGACAAATATTAAGAACTATAAAATGAGAGCTAATGGAGATTTTTTATCTTTACCTTCAGTTAAAAAGAAATAAAAGCGAGTTCAGATTTAAAAATAATGCGATTGCAAGCTTATGTTTAGCAAATGGCAATGTCTAAGATTTTAAGCCTTGTTTATAATTTTTTAAGTATCTTGATAAAAAGCTTATAAGATAGAAAGCTAAAAGCGAGTTCGGATTTGAACACAATGCATCCGCAGGATGCTTTGTGGCAAACCGCATGTCTGAGCTTTTAGCTTTGTATCTTACAAGCTTTTCACTCAAATTCCAAAATAGAAGATTTTCGGTTTTTATAGTCCTAAATTTTAAAATATAAGATCAAAAAATTGAAATATTAGTTATTTTGTGTCAAAATAAAAGTGATGATCTATTTAACTTTAATGAGGCATGGTCAAAGTGAATGGAATAAAAAAAATCTTTTCACAGGTTGGACTGATGTTGATTTAAGTGAAAAAGGAAAAAAAGAGGCTAAACAGGCTGGCATAGATTTAAAAAGAAAAAATGTTTTATTTCAAAAAGCTTTTAGTTCAGCGCTTCAAAGATCTATTCAAACCATGGAAATTGTTTTAAAAACTATAAATTTACAAATTCCTTTTGTAAAAGCTTGGCAACTCAATGAAAGACATTATGGACAGCTTCAAGGACAGAATAAAAAAGAGCTTATGGATAAATTTGGTAAAGATCAGGTTCAAAAATGGCGAAGAAGCTTTACAGTCGCTCCTCCCCCTATTGAGAAAGATCAAAAATTAAAAAATCAAGACTTGTATCAAACATTAAAAGAAGTTCCTAAATCGGAATCTTTACAAGATACACAAAATAGAGTATTGCCGTTTTGGAATAATACTATCTATCCTTTTATAGCTAAACACCAGTCTGTTTTAATTATAGCCCATGGAAATAGTTTAAGAGCTCTTATAAAAAAAATAGAAGCAATCTCTGATGAGGATATTCCTTCTATTGAGTTTAAAACGGGTCGCCCTTTGATTTATGAAATGGATAAAGATGCTAATATTTTAAAAAAGGAAATTTTATAAAAATGGAAAAAATTTGGTTAAAAAACTATCCAGCTAATGTGCCTTCAAAGTTGCCTCCATTAACTAAGAATCTTATTCAAAGATTTGAAGAGACTTGTAGGGAGTTTAGTAACAAGTCTGCCTATATAAGTTTTGATAAGACATTGTCTTATGAGGAGCTTTACCAAAAATCCATGCATTTAGCTAGTTTTTTACAAGCTCAAGGCTTTAAAAAAGGGGATGTGATAGTGATTCAGCTTCCCAATCTTCTACAGTATCCGATTAGTGTATGGGCTAGTTTGATGGCAGGTTTAACTGTAGTGAATATGAATCCTCTTTATACCGCTAGAGAAATGTTAAAACCTATTAAAGAAACAAAAGCAAAGGGTATTATTTTATTATCAAATAAACTTACAGAATTGAATCAAATTTTAGATCAAACAGCTTTACAAAAGGTTTTAGTTACAGAACCGGCAGATTTATTAGATTTTCCAAAAAAACAACTGATCAACCTGATTTTTAAATATAAAATGAAAACTTTTAAACAAAAAGCTTTTAAACAGAAGGTTTCTTTTCTGAAAGCTTTAAAGGAAGGCTCAAAAAGTAAAGCGCAAATTATTCAAAGAGATTTAAATGAAATTTGTTTTATTCAATACACAGGAGGCACAACAGGTGTAAGCAAAGGGGCTTGTTTAACACAAAGAAATATTTTATCCAATTTAAAACAATGTGAAATTTGGATGCTAAGCTATTTAAAAAAAGGAGACGAAAAGGCCTTATCTGCTCTTCCTCTTTATCATATTTTTGCTTTTTTAGTTAATGGCTTGGTTTATTTTTTTAATGGATATAGCAATGTGTTAATTGCCAATCCCAGACAGATAAACTCTCTTGTTAAAGTTATAAAAAAACAAAAAATTACTTTAGGAACAGGAGTGAATACTTTATTTAAAGCTTTATTGGATAATAAATATTTTAGAAAATTAGATTTTTCTAATTTAAAATTATTTATTTCCGGTGGGATGTCCTTACAGCCTTCTGTTCAAAAAAATTGGGAGTCTCTTACAAAAAGCTCTTTAATTGAGGGATATGGTTTAACAGAAGCATCTCCTGTGGTTTGTGTTGGGCGATTGGATAAACCTGTTGAAGGTAGTGTGGGTTATCCTCTTCCTTCTACAGAAATTAGGGTCGTAGATGAAGAGGGAAAATCTTTAGGCTCCAATCAAGAAGGGGAATTGGAAGTTAAAGGCCCTCAAGTTATGATGGGTTATTATAATCAGCAAGCAGAAACACAGTTAGTTTTAAATAAAGAGGGCTGGCTAAAAACAGGTGATATTGTTAGAGTGAACGAAAAAGGTTTAGTAAGCATTATTGATAGAAAAAAAGATATGATCAATATTTCTGGTTTGAAAGTGTATCCCAATCAGGTTGAAGAGCTTTTATCTTCTTTTACTAAAGTTCAAGAATCAGCAGTTGTAGGAGCTCAAAGAGAAGATGGCTCCGAATATATAAAAGCTTTTATTGTTAAAAAAGAAGACACTTTGACTGAAAAAGAGCTTATCTCTTATTGCAAAAAAAATTTAGCGCCTTATAAAATTCCTAAAGAATTTGTATTTATTAAAGAAATTCCAAAAAATATTATAGGTAAGGCTTTAAGACGACTTCTTAAGGACAATAAAAAACAAAAAAATGACAATGCGAATGGCTCAGGCTTTAAAACAGCTTCTTAAATAAAAAAGCCCTGCTTATAAAACAGAATTTTTTAATTAGTAAGTTTAATGTATTTACTCTTTAATTAAACTATTAGGACATTTTCTTCCTGGCGTTAAATTATCATAACTGCAGGTTGTTGTTCTGTTCTTTGCATTATAGGCAAAAACAGCTTCATGATCCCTATGTTCAATATAATCAAGATTATTAGTATTTATTTCTAGGCAACGATTCAACAAACCACTATCAAGGCAAGTCACCCAATTATTGTTTTCACTATTTAAAATATTATCACATTTTTTTCCTGGTGTTAAATTATCATAACTGCAGGTTGTTGTTCTGTTCTTTGCATTATAGGCAAAAACAGCTTCATGATCCCTATGTTCAATATAATCAAGATTATTAGTATTTATTTCTAGGCAACGATTCAACAAACCACTATCAAGGCAAGTCACCCAGTTATTGTTTTCGCTGTTTTCTTTTTCTGTAGTCTTTCCGGAGAAACAAAAAAGCAAGCTGGCAAGGCATAGAGATTTTAAATAAAGTTTCATTTTTTCCTCCTTAGTTAATTTTTTCTAACAAAAAAGCTTTTATATTATTTTTTTAAAGTTTTCAAATTTAATTTATTATAATTGTAAATTTTTCACTGAATAAAGGCTTGTCTTAATAAGAATTATGTTGCATAAGTAAAGATTATAAATGATTCATGACTTTGCTTTAAAAATACATAAAAGTTCAAACAATATCAGTGAGGATAAAACATATTGTGAGAGGTAAGACAAGTTTATCAAAGGCTTTTGAGATTAATAATGATCTTTCTGTTTATGGGACTTTTGCTGAAATAGGAGCAGGGCAAGAGACTGTAAATTTTTTTTATAAAGCCGGTTTAGCCTCTCAAACTGTAGCTAAAAGTATGTCTGCTTATGATATGACTGTCAGTGATGAAATTTATGGAAAGCAGAATCGTTATGTATGCAAAAATCGTTTAATTAACATGTTAAATCATGAGTATCGTTTATTAGAAAAAAGATTGAAGCGCAAACAAGGAGATAAAACATGTTTTTTCGCTTTTGCAGTTACTGCCGCAACCAGCAATAAGAGAAAAAATAAAGTAGATGCCAATGATCAGCATGCATGGATGGGGCTTAGATTTCAAGCTTCTCCTAGTGGACCTTTAAATGATATTTTATTTCATGTGAGTTGTTTAGATCCCAGTCGTCTTCAACAGTATGAGGCTTTAGGTACATTAGGAGTGAATCTTATTTATGCCAGCTTTTATCGTAAGAAAAATCCCAAAGAATTTATCTCAGCTTTAATTGAAAATTTAGCAGTCTCAAGAATAGAAATTCATGGGATGACTTGTTCAGGTCCTGCTTTTAATAAATTTTCTGATTTAGCTCTTAGCTTAGAAGTTTTATCTCAAAATATCAGTCCTTTGGCTTTTTTTCCTAATCCTAAACATGGAGATTTTTTATCTGATCTTGTTTTTGGCAAATCCATTGTTATTTTATATGATAACCAGTTTTTATCTAAAAATTTCAAAAAATATAAAAGAAATCTTTTAAAGGCTCTTAATTTAACAGATAAGAAAACAGATTTTATTCATTTTCTTTTTAGAAGACATTTTAAATCATCACAATTTAAAAATTATCACTTTCCTCTTTTAATTGGAGCAGAGCAAAGCTTAGAAGAATTAAAAAAACTACTATCAGGTTATACTTTTAAACCTTGTTATTTTGTAATAGATGAAAGTTATTTTAAATCTAAACTGTTTAATTCTAAAATTTATACATCAGGTTATTTTCTAAAGATTTTGGGAGAATTGTTTGATAAAAAAACTAAACTTGTTGTTTTATCTCAAGATAAAAAATTCTCTGTTAAAAATTATAAATTAAAAGAGAATCAAATTTTAAAAAACTACCTAATAGATAGAAAACAAATTGTAGAACTGAGTTTAAATTAAAAATTTTATAAGGCTAAGGATTTTTAAAATATAAAATGAAAGATATTCCCTTATTTGTGAGTATTCCTCACAGTGGCTTTAAAATTCCTAAAGAAGCTTACTGGCTTAAAAATCTTCCTTTTTCTATTTTAATGTGTGATGTGGATGCTTATGTAGATGATCTTTATTTGAAAACTTTAAAAAATCTACATATTCCTTTTTTTTCTTTTAAATGGCATCGTTATGCAGTGGATGCTAATCGGTTTCAGACAGATATATCGTCTCAAACTGTAGAAAGAGCCAGAGAGTTATTAAAGACTATTTATAAAAATAAAGAGTTTCGTCAAAAAAATCCTTCAAATATTCATTGGCATAAAACAACAAAAGGAAAAACTTTGATTAAAAAGGCTATTTCTCAGGACACTCATAAAAAGTTAATAAAAAAATATCTCAATCCTTTTAAGTTACAAATTCAAAAAAAATTTGAATCTTTTAAATCTCAGGGGCATAAAACGGTTTACTTACTGGATTTACATAGCATGCCTTCAAAAGGTTTGGCCTTTCATAAAGACAGAGGATCTCTTAGACCAGATATTGTGATCGGTAACAACAGAGGACAATCTTGCTCTAAAAAAATGACAAATTTAGTAGTTAAAGCCTATAGAAAAGCAGGATTTAAAGTGGCTCTTAATTGGCCCTATAAAGGGGGAGCTATTACTTACACTTATGGTCAGCCTCATAAAGGTCAAGAAGTTTTGCAAGTAGAGCTTAATAGAAAACTTTATATGGATGAAAAAACAAAAAAGAAAAGCAAAAACTATAAAAACATTCAAATTAGGTTGAACTTAGCTGTTCAAAAAATAGTAGAGGGAATTAGACTTTTTTAATAAAAAAATCTTTCCATTCTTTAATTTGATCAGATGGTATTGTAATACGACAAAGTGTTCCCTTAAGTGTGCTCTCTTTTTTTAGTATCTTTGCAGATCGGCTTAAATTATAAATTTTATGTTCTTTGTCTTTTGGAAAAAATAGCTCAAGATTTTGATTGAGCTCTTGTATGACAGATTTCATTTTTTGCAATAAAATTGGAATATTATA
>JAPORL010000027.1 GCA_026712605.1 Pseudobdellovibrionaceae bacterium
TTTTGATAAAACAAACTCAACAAGCTTTCTTGCTCTTTTTAGATTAGAAAAAGTGTCTTTAAAAAATATATCATGGCTAAAGACAGCTTTTTTTATATTCTGAGACTTTGTTGTTACTTTGTCTCTTCTTTTATTTTGTTGAGAGCTTTCTTTTTGTTTGTTCATTGCTTTCTTTTTGTTTGTTCATTGCTTTCTTTTTGTTTGTTTATTGCTTTCTTTTTGTTTGTTCATAAGTCAGTCCTTTAATTTCGTCATTCCCGTGAAAGCGGGAATCTTTTTTTTATTTCAAACTCGGGTTGTTTAAAAGTTAGATTTTAAAAACAAGAGCTCTTACATATTAAATCAGCAAAACAACTACTTAAAATTAAAGAGGATTTAAAGCTGATTTTTTAAAAAAATGCCGAACACAGGAGTACCGTCAGTTTTTTTACTCTTACAAATGGGAATTATAGACTTGAGTATAAAAACTTTTTTAGCTGTCATTCCTGTTTATCTAAAATCCACTTGTTGAAGAGATTCCCGTTTTCGTGGGAATGATGAAGTTATTAGAATTGACGAAAGCTGGTTTTATTTGCTTTTTTATATAGTTTTTTAGGGACTCTAGCCAATAGTCTGTAAAGCAGGACTTTAGCTGAATTATTTTTATTTCTATCTTAAAATAAATAAGGCTTATTACAATTAGAAAACAAATGAAATTATAATAGCTAAAAATTTTGCAGTAAGAGGGTTTTTGCGAAATTAAGTTAGATTTAAAGTTTGAAAATATTTTTAAAGTTTTCTAATTACAAATAGATAATTACATCATGTGGAACATGTCCTATAAAGATTTTAAATTTTTTATAAATAGACATACTATAATAAATAGATTGAGACAATATAGCCATAAATTGTCTTTTTTTATAAATAAACATGGCAGGCTTTTACTTATTTTACTTATTTCTTTTGCTATTTCTGATTTACTTTTAATTGGAAGTTATAATTTTTTAATTCCAGAAAAAGAATTATTGCCTTTAAGTGTAGCTTATCAAGATAAAAAATCTTTGTATTCTCCTAATACTTATAAAATAGTTTGGGAAAATAATATTTTTCATACAGGTCCTATTCCTATAGAATTAAAAACAGATTCTAAAAGTGTTGAGCCTATTGAATCTTCTTTACCTTTTTCTCTTAAAGGGACTATTATTCATGCCAATCCTCGTCGTTCTGTGGCTACTATTCAAGCGGGTTTGGAAAATAAAAGTTTATCTTATCAACAAGGAGATTTTATAGAAAAGCAGGCTGAAATTAAAAAAATTGAAAGAGCTAAAGTTATCTTTTTTAATCAAAATAACAATCGCTTGGAATATATTATAATTCCTGAAGAAAAAGCTAAACTTAATATTTCCTATCAGGAAAAGGAAACACAATCTAAAGTTCCAGAACAAAAGGATAGCCTAGTCAAAAGACAAGACAATAGATTTGAAATGAAAAGATCAGATTTGAATGAGAATTTAGAAAATTTGCCCGAAATATTAAGTCAAGCTCGTGTTGTGCCACATACGGAAAATGGAGAGTTATTAGGCTTTCGTTTTGCAAAAATAGATAAAGGCAGTATTTATGAAGACTTGGGTTTTGAAAAAGGAGATATTATAAAAAAAGTAGCAGGTGAGTTTGTAACGACTCCAGAACAGGCCTTAGAGCTTTTTGAAAGGCTAAAGGGAGGGAGTGGGTTTAAAATGCTTGTAGAAAGAGAAGGGAAAGAGTTAGAGTTAGAATATAATGTGAATGAAAATGCTCCAATAAGGTAAATGCAACATGTATAATACAAGATGGATTTTTTTAATTGTATTTTTTCTTTTTAGCTTTTATGGAACAGCTGTTCCTGTAGGTAAAAAAACAAATGTTAGCTTTGATAAAGCTTTACCTGAAGATATTTCAAATGAAAACTTTCCAGAGCGTATTGACAGCTTTGATTTTCCAAATGCTAATTTACTGGATTTAGTTAAAGCTATAGGTAAATTAACTGGAATCAATTTTATTGTAGATCCCGGTTTGAGCGGAAGGAAGATTTCTATTATTGCTCCTTCTGCTATAACAGTGGCTGAAGCTTATAAGGCTTTTTTATCGGCTTTGTCGGCCAATGGATACACTGTAGTAAAATCAGGCGCTTTTTGGAAAATCATTACTACAGAAAAAGCTCATAAAGATAACATAGAGGTTTACAGTGGAGATTATTTTCCCAATACCGATCAGTTAATCACTCGTATCATCAAATTAAAATATATAAATGCTAAAGATTTTGAAGCCTCTATTAAATGGTTGTTATCTCAAGACAATAAAATCTCTACACTTGAAAGTTCTAACAGTATCATTCTTTCTGATTATGGTTCTGTGATTGAGAGAATAATGAAGATCATTTATGAGTTAGATGTGCCCGGTTCTGGAGAAAGGATTCAATTAATAAAAATTGAGCATGCTTCTGCTGAAGAGATAGCTGTTATTTTAAGTGAGCTTCTTTCTATAAAAAATACATCTTCTAGAAGAGGTTCTTCTTTTTCTAAAAACCGAAAAGCTCCTCGTGTGACTTTGTCTCCTAATTTAAGAAAGAGCAATTCTTTATCTGGCAAAATACAAATTTCAAATATTATTCCAGATAATAGAACAAATTCCTTAGTGATTTCGGCTAATGAAAAAGGTTTTGAAAAAGTTAAAAAATTGGTTAAGAAATTAGATACTCCCGTTGATCCTTCTCGAACAGGGGGGGTTTATGTTTATAATGTTTTATATGGAACGGCTGAAGAGGTGTATAATACTCTTATGGGAATTAAACCGCCAACAAATAACAATAGGAATTTACCAGCTCGTAACTTTCCTTTACCTCGTAGAAGAGTTGGTGGCTCTTCTACTACTCCTTTAAGCTCACAATCTCCTTTATTTGGAAATGTAAATATTATGGCAGATTCAAATACGAACAGTTTAATTATAAGCGCTAAAAATAAATATGAATACGAAAGAGTATTATCTGTATTAAGGCAAATTGATATCCCTAGAGATCAGGTTTTTATTCAAGCTATTATTGTAGAGATGATTGTGGATAAAGGAGATGATAGAGAATTTAACTTAGCGGGAGCTATCGGTCAGTTGTTGAAAAAACAATTTGGAGATAACTATGCCTTTAAAGATGTCTTAGGCTCTTCAGTAGTTGGTTTTTTAGATCAAAAAATTGGATTTAATAGCATTCAACAAGCTGGCTTAGGACCTGGACTTATTTTAGGATTGCCTATTTTAAAACTTTTAAAAGGGGTGCTGGGTAATGATGATTTTTTAAATACACAGGAACTGACTGAACAGGCAAAAGACTTATTTCCAGAGACTGAAGACAATTTTGCAATTAATAGACAAAATTATATAAACTCTCAAAATAACAGACTGAATAGCAGTTTGTTAAATCAGTCTTTATCAACAGCTTTTATTCCCTTGTTGAGACTATTAAAAACCTCTTCTAATGTGAATGTGCTTTCTACTCCTCAACTAACGACTTTAGATAATGTTTCTGCTTTTATTGAAGTGGGGGAGAATGCGCCAGTAGGTTTAAGCAATACAGCGACAATAGGAGCCATAGCTCAAAACTCTGTGGATAGGGAGGATATTACTTTAAGATTAGATATCACTCCTCGTATCAACCCTGAATCAGGAACTGTTCAAATGGACATTAAACAAAAATTTGATGATTTTTCTAATAGAAGCTCTTCAGCCAGTGAATTGGCTACTCGGGGAGTGCATATTGTTAAAAGAAATATTGAAACAAAGATGGTTTTACATGATGGAGAAACAGCTGTTTTGGGAGGACTTTTAACAGATAAAGAAACAAAATCAGAAAATAAAGTTCCTATTTTAGGGGATATACCAATTATTGGCTGGTTTTTTAAAGGAGCGGAAGTCAGAAAAGAAAAACGGAATTTGCTAGTTTTTATTACCCCGACTATAATAAAAGGAAAAGATCAAAAAAGAAAAACAAAAGATCTTTTAGGAAAAAAATTGGAAGAGCGTATTCAATTTGTAGAAAAATACATGAAAGGGAAAGACCCTCATGGAGAAACTTTAGATAGACTCATACCAACGGCAAAAAATGTTTCTGAAAAAATGTTGGAAATGGAGGAAGTGGATGGAAATAATACAGATAAAGATTGGAATATAAATAATTTATTTAATGATACTGATGATGAAAGAGAAGAATCGGACAGTCAAGATAGAGTAGATGAAACTATAAAATCAGATATTCAAGATGAATTAGAAGGAAAACCGGAAGAAGAGATATTAACTCCTTTAGATTATCAAGAAGCCTTACCGCCTGATAATTGGGACAGTTCTTCTTCTGAAGGAGTTACAGAAGAAGAAAAAGATGATTCACCAGATTTTATAAGCATAGATCCAGACATTTTAGAATAAAAAATGGGCTTTAAATATCTATATTATGCAAGCTGAAAAAAAAATTTATGATAAAAAAAGTATAGAGGAAGTTTTAACAAAATCAACTTCCTTAACTTCTATACAAACCCAGTATCTACTGCAAATAAAAAATTCAGCAGGAAAAAGTTTAGAAGAAGTTTTAAAAAATAAAAAAACTGTAGAATCGGCTTTATTAGAATTGTGTAAATTTTTAAATATTTCATTTTTATCAGAAATTCCTTTTACTGAGATTCCTTCAGAATTAGTATCTGGTCTTCCTATTCAGTATGCTAAAAACCATAACATTTTACCTTTTAAGGAAAATAAAAATAAAATTCAGGTTTTAACTAGTAACCCTTTAGACTTTGAAGTATTTAACAGTTTAAAGGTGAAATTTAAAAAGCCTATTGAGCCTATTATGAGTTTTAATTATAAAATTAAAGAGGCTATCAATCATGTTTATGAGAAAAGAACACAGGATTTTGATGAATTTGAAGATATAAAAGCAGAAGAATATAATCTTCAGGATCCGGTTATTGATCTTTTAGACGCGCATGATGAAGCTCCCATTATTAAATTAGTGAATACTCTTTTAGTTCGCGCTGTTAAAGAAAGAGCCTCTGATATTCATTTAGAACCTTATGAAAAAGAGCTTTTAGTTCGTTTTCGTGTGGATGGGAATTTGTATTCTGTTTTAAAGCTCAAAAAGCGACTTCAAAATGCTGTCAGCTCTCGTATTAAAATTATGGGAAAACTTAATATAGCTGAAAAAAGACTTCCACAAGATGGAAGCATTCCTTTGCGACTAGCGGGAAAAGATATTGATATTCGTTTAAACACTGTTCCAACTTCTTTTGGAGAAAGATTGGTTTTAAGATTACAAGATCGTTCTCAAGTTTTTTTGGAAATTGATCAACTGGGCTTTTCTGAACCAAATAAAGATACTTTAAATCAGTTATTAGAAAAAAACTATGGTATTATTTTAGCAACAGGTCCTACAGGGAGTGGAAAATCTTCTACTTTATATGCTTGTGTTTCTAAAATAAGCTCTAAAGATATTAATATTATTACTATTGAGGATCCTGTGGAGCAGAGAATTCATGGAGTAGGTCAAATCCAAGTAAGCCCTAAAATTGGTTTGACCTTTGCTAAAGGACTTCGCTCTATACTGAGACAAGATCCTGATGTTATTATGGTTGGAGAAATTAGAGATTTGGAAACAATGAAAATTTCTATCAATGCTTCTTTAACAGGTCATTTAGTTCTTTCCACTTTACATACAAATGATTCAGCAGGAGTTTTTCCCCGATTGATTGATATGGGTTGTGAGCCTTTTTTAATAGCCACTTCTCTTTTAGGAGTGATTTCACAAAGGCTTGTAAGAGTGCTATGTCCTCATTGTAAAGAGCCTTATAAACCAAGCGCCAATGATCTAAATATATTAGGGACAAAACTTAAAACAAAAAATCTTTATAAAGCTAAAGGCTGTAATAAATGTAATTATAAAGGCTATTTAGGAAGAACGGCTATTGCTGAAGTACTGATTGTAAATGATGATATTCGTTCTTTAATTTTACAAAACTCTAGTGGAAGTATGATTAAAAAGAAAGCTATTTCTCAAGGCATGATAACTTTTAGAGAACATGGCCTTGAAAAGGTCACTCAGGGACTAACAACTATTGAAGAGGTTTTATCTAATACTCAATTGGATGTTTAACTATTTGTTATGGCTGTTTTTGAATATAAAGGATTAGACAAGTCAGGTCGTTTTTTAAAAGATTTTGTAGAAGCTGAAAATATTAAAACAGCTAAACAGATTTTAAAAAAAAAAGGAATCTATCTTCAAGAAATTGAAATTCAAACTCATTATAAAAAAGACTCGGGGAGTTTATTTCAATCTCAAAAAGTAAATACTAAAGAGTTGGCTGTTTTTACTAGGCTTTTAGCTTCTTTGTTGAGAGCAGGAGTGCCTTTAGTGGAAGCTTTAGATGCTATTTCTCAACAGATGCCAAACCCTTACTTTTGTTCCAGTGTCGCTAATTTAAAAGATCAAGTGAATGAAGGAAAACCTTTTTACATTGCTTTAAAAGAGTATCCTTTAATTTTTGATTTGATTTATGTATCTTTATGTGAGTCAGGAGAAGCCAGTGGAACATTGGATAATATTTTAGAGCAGATAGCTGATTTAATGGAAAAAAGAGCTAGTGTAAAAAATAAAGTTTTAACAGCTTTATTTTATCCTATGATTTTATTTGTAATAGCAATTACTGTTATGATTGTTTTATGTGTCTATGTCATACCTAATTTAATGGAATTATTTGAGAATGTAGAAGATCTTCCATGGATGACAAAAGTTACCTTAGCTTTGAGTAATTTCTTGATCAATTATTGGATTGTTTTAATTGTTTCTTTTTTTACTGGACTGTATCTTTTTTTAAAATGGAAAAAAACAAAAAGAGGGAAATCTCTTTGGGATAAACTTATTTTATCTATACCTGTATTTGGTCGTTTAATTAGAACAGCTGATATTGCTATGTTTTCAAAAACTTTATCTGTTTTATTGAAAGGGGGAGTGCCGGTTTTAAAATCAATGGATATTGTAAAAAATGTTTTAAGCAATAATTTAATTAAACAGGCTGTTGAAAGAGCAAGAGAAAATATTAAAGAGGGTGAGCCTATTGTAGAGCCTTTGATGCGATCAGGACAATTTCCACCTGTGGTTTTACAGATGATAAGAGTAGGAGAAAAAACAGGAGAATTAGAAAACATGCTAGATCAAGTGGGACAGTCTTATGATAGACAAGTTGAGATGGAAGTTTCCGCTTTAACAGCTTTACTAGGTCCTATTATGATTTTATTTATGGCAGGTATTATAGTATTTATTTTGCTATCTGCGTTACTTCCTATGTTAGGAAGTTTTGATGCTTTATCTGGATAATTTCTAATCAAATAACAAAGAGTAGTTACTAATTATTTTCATTCTTGTAAGCGGACTGAAAGTGGTTAAGATACTAAAGATGTAAGAGCTTATAGATTCCTTACGAGACGAAACCCGATAACAGGGGATTTGAAGTCACTGTTATACAATAAGCGAATACCCGATACAAGGTTACGCTCAAAGAGGCTGTTCCAACTACCGCCACGAATAACATGACCATGCCCAACAGTAACTAAAGGATCTTCTCCTCCCGGCAAAGTTCTATTCCAAACATCCTCAACAAGTTCCCATACATTTCCGTACATATCATACAAACTCCAGTTATTTTTAGTTTTACTTTTTACCTTGTGGGTTCTGTTTTCTGAAGTTGCTCTATAAATAGCAAAGTCCTTTAAAATTAAAGGATCATTTCCAAAACAATAGCGCATATTACTTCCTGCTCGCGCTGAATACTCCCACTCGGCTTCTGTCGGTAATCTCACACATCCTATCTTATTTCTAAGATCTTGACTCCCACAAAAGTCCCCTTTATCTTCATTTAGCTTATTAATAAATTCTTGAACTTGCGCATAACTGACTTGCTCTACAGGATGATCGGGACATAGTCCTACTACCTGACCTTTCTCAGTTTCAACATACTTATGTTTATCATCGCAATCTTCTGGTCTGTTAAAAAAGGAGGGGTTATCTCCCATTACTGAAAACCATTGCTTTTGTGTCACTTCTGTCGTCATTATTTCAAATGGTCTTGTTATCTTTACCCATATTTTTTCTCCTGTCATTTCATTTCCCATATAAAAATTACCTGCCATTATAGGATTAAAGTCAAATGACACATCAAGCTCAGCTAATCCCCTCTGAGATGATAGTAATAAAAATAGCGTCATCATTCCCAATAAAAAACTTTTTATTTCTTTATTCATCTCTCCTCCTTTTAGAAATTTATATTAAAATTTAGTTTTTTTATATTGCAATAAGCAGTTTCAGTCTCTAATTCAAGATTTATAAGCTTACTAGAAAGTTCTACTTTTATTTTTTCAGAATAATGATTTTGCTGAGAAAAAGATTTTAAAGGAATTATAAGAAAACTTATCAAAAAAAGTGAAACAAGCCTATGTTTGTAGAAAACTATGATTAAATTTTTTATAAAGTAAGCCATAGTATAGAATTACAAAGTAAATACAATAAAGAACGGAAATTTGTCTATTAAATAATTTGAATATTGTAAATTTTTCTTACTTTTAGTAAAAATTCTACTTCTATTATAACGCATAAAATCAAAAAGTACTGTTTTCTTATTGTATTCCAAAGCTTGTATCAAAGCAGAAAAGGGAAATTTAATCTGTCTGAAAAATTAAATAGATAATTCTTATCTTTAATTTAATAATCATAAAAGACTTGCAGAAAAAAATCCAGCCTTCGCTGGACTTAAAAGGGCTAAGACACTAAAAATGTCAGAGCTTGCTAAAGACAAAATATTTCAAATACTTGTCAAAAGTTTAGATATTAATTTAAGAAACTGGGCTTTGTTTAATCTATATCTATGATAAATGAGTTTAAATCTCAGTATGAAAGTTATATGTAAATTCACAAATAATAAATAGAAATATTTTATTAAGTATG
>JAPORL010000074.1 GCA_026712605.1 Pseudobdellovibrionaceae bacterium
GATTCGGCATAAATTTCTAGATCCCTCTAAGTTTTTAGCGAAAAGAAGTAAAGTTTTATAAGCTTTAGAAGGATCACGAAAACTCTGTCCTGCAATTTTTTCTTTTTTACTATTATCCTCTACATAATACACTTCACAACCTAAATTAGGGTTGATGTTTTTTTCCAAAGCTTTAAAATAAAACTCTAAAATGCCAAACATATTCCCATAGTCTGTTAAAGCCACTGAAGGCATTTTAAATTCAACACATTTGTCTATTAAGGCTGGGACAGTTGAAGAAGCTTGTAGTAAAGAATAATGAGAATGAACATGTAAATGAGTAAAAGACATAGCTACTCCCATTCAATAGTGCCTGGTGGCTTGCTTGTAATATCATAAACCACACGGCCTACTCCAGAAACTTCATTAACAATTCGGCAGGATAGATTTTGTAAAAAAGATTCCGAAAATGGAAACCAATCAGCCGTCATTCCATCTTTAGATGTGATAGCGCGAACAGAAATAATTTGCTCATAAGAGCGACTATCCCCTTTGACTCCAACTGTTTTTAATGGAATAAGAACGCAAAAAGCCTGCCAAATTTTATCATAAAGATTATTCTTTCTAAGCTCTTCTATATAAATGTGATCGGCTTTTCTTAAAATTTCCAGCTGATAAGAATTAACTTCTCCTAAACAGCGAATAGCTAATCCTGGACCCGGAAAAGGATGCCTGTTTATTAATGTATTACTTAAAGCTAAAGATTTTCCTAATTCTCTTACTTCATCCTTAAAAAGATCTCTTAAAGGCTCTATCAATTTTAAATTCAATTTTTTTGGTAAAGCTCCCACATTATGATGAGATTTTATAGTTACACCACTTCCTTTAGGGGATAAGCTTTCTATTACATCAGGATATAAAGTCCCTTGAGCTAAGTACTTACAGTCTTTCATCTCCTTTTTAAAAATATCAATAAATACTTTTCCTATAATTTTTCTTTTTTGTTCAGGATCAGTCACTCCTGATAAAGCTTGTAAAAAAGTTTTCTCTGCTTTCACTCCTTTTATATTTAATTTCAAAGACTTATAACTCTCAAAAACCTCTTCATACTCATCTGATCTTAAAAGGCCTGTATCTACAAAAACACAATTCACTCTATTTGTTCCTAAAGCTGAAGAAAGCAATACTGCTGTTACAGAAGAATCCACACCTCCACTTAAAGCGCAAAAAACTTTTTCTTTTTCTGGTATTTGTTGTTTAATATTACTTATTAAATTTTCCTTAATTGAGCCTATAGAGTGATTTCCTTTAGACGATTTACAATATTCTTTAGCAAAAAAATCTAGGAGTTTACCGCCATGTTCAGTATGACTCACTTCAGGATGAAATTGAAAAGCTAAAATTTTATCCATGCAAAAAGCTGTAATTAAAGATTTGCTGTCTTTTGACAGTAATTGAGCTTGAGGAGGCAAAGATTGAATAGAATCTCCATGACTCATCCAAACCTTCTGGGTCTTTAATTTAGGGATAAGCTGTTTTTCCCAGTAAATTTCGTTATGACCATAAGTTCTTTGAAAACTTTTTAATAGTTTTCCACCTTTTTGAAAGGCTATTAACTGCATACCATAACATATTCCTAATAAAGGCGCTATAGAAGACAGCTCGTCTACTGATCTTTTAGGAGAGCTATTATCTAAAACAGAACTAGGACCCCCACTCAATACAATACCCAAAGGCTCTTTAGATTTAATACTCTCTAAACTTTCATTATAAGACAAAACTTCTGAATAATAACCCAGCTCCCTTAAACGCCTAGCAATTAACCAAGTGTACTGGGAACCAAAATCCAAAATTACAAACCCCCGATTCATGCTATTTCAACCTAATCTCTAAAAGACTATCCCCTATTAAAATTTGATCTCCATTTTTTATTACAGCCTTCCTTATACTCTCCTTGTTTAACTGAACAGTATCAGGATGTTTAGTTATAAAAATAATATCTTTATCTTCAGGCACTAAAGTAAAACACTTAGCCGGTGATTTTTTATCAAATATAGGACAATCTACAGACTGTCGACCAAAAAATCGGGGACCATAAGATAATTGATAAATTTGTCCTTTTTGAATCCCATTTTTAAAACTAATCTCTACAAGTTTAGAAAAGACTTTTAAATTTAGAGGATTATCTTTAATCTTTTTTACACTAAGAGTCAGAAATTCAGACCAGAGCTCTTCTGGAGAATTTATAATTTTTAATTCAAATTTTGTAGAACCAATATTAAATTTTGAGCCTTCTTCTAAAATAGATTTTACAACCCGCTTATTGTTTATATAAATTTTATTTTTAGAACCCTTATCAACTATCATAACTTTACCGCTAGAATAAATTTGAATTTCGGCATGCAAATTAGAAACTAAACTATCTTTTAAGCAAATATCTCCAGAAGTCCGACCAATTCGCAAACCATTCCTAATTTTAAAAGATTTCCCTTTAACCGGTCCTGTTAAAGCATGAAGAATAAGCTGTCCCATAAGTTTTATTAGTCTAAGATTTAAGCTTAATAAAAGAGCTTTATAAGACTTTACATGATATTTCTATAAATTCAATGCTTTTACAGAATTTTATTTTATTTATAAATTGTCTCATTATTTCACAAAAACCAGTCCTTAGACCACTTTAAGATTTTATATCTTGATTATAAAAATATTCACTTTTAAATAGAAATTAAGGTTCAAGGAGGAATCATGAAGATTGAAAGGAAGCAATTAAAAGAAATTGAGTTTATATTTAAACAATCCATTCAAGGTTTTCATCTCTTATTTGATGACAATAAAAAACTAAGTAGAATATTAAGCAAGCCAACCCAAGAAAAAACCTTTTTTGATTCCAAAAAAATGGATAAAATTCAAGAAATTTTTACAAATTTAATATCTAAAAAAAGTATTAAAGAAAAACAGAACTATCTAAATAACTTAACTGCAGAAAATTTTGAAATTCTAGTTCGCACTTATTTCCATATTTTAGACAATACACTTTCAATTAAAAATCAAACTGTACACTAAATAAAGCTCTAAAATTCTAAAATACTTAAAGAATTTTTATAATTTCTTCTAATTCTTTTACAGCAAATCTAAAATAAGCCATATCTTTTTCCAATTGGAAAAGATTTGTATCCAAGTTATGACATAACTCTTCTTTTCTATCAAAAAGAGATATGATTTTTAAATTGCTATTATCAGAAGATTTTTTTAACTGATTATTTTTTTTGACAGCCGATTGCCTCATTTTTTTACCTATTTTTGTTTTCTTTTTTAATTTATCTTTCATTTTAATACCCTATTTTTCATCTCAAAAATAAAATCATCTTAAAAAAATCAAAACACTTATAAACCGTATCATTTTTAAAAAAATTTCTTTTATAAACAAAAACTTCTAATAATTAAAATAAGCGCAAAATAAATTTTCTAAATCATAGCTTGTGATTTGTCTTCTAGCTTTTCCAGAAGGAAGCTTAGGCTCCATAACTGAAATATAGCCCTTATCTCTTGAAGATCGTTTAGTTCGCGAGGCATGATTGTGATTACTATGGTATCTGTCTGAGCCATCAAAATGAGCCATGCCGGGAACATGTCCTAATTCATGAATCATTAAACTCGGAAAATCCACTTTATCCCTTGGAACTTTTGGAGAAATTCTGGCAATACCGCGAATAGGTTTTTTCTTTATAAAAGGCTTTAATAGAAAGCTCCACCACTCTTTTAAACGCTCAATTATTTTCATTCCAAGGCTAGGAGCTCTTGAGCTGGCAATTGATCTTCTTTCATCTACTTTTTTTTTAGCTATTGTAATCTCGTCATTATAAGAAGAATCATAATAAAAATTAAAAGCTTCTTCGTTGACCAAAATATCTGTATCTTTAATTTCATCACCTATTGCATTCATGGCTGTAATGGCCTGAACACCTGAACTGCTGTCATATCGTGAAAAATTTTTGTCTATAAAAAATAAAAAATTACTCCCATCCCTTTGTGGCTGTCCATTGTATAGATTATGTCTATCAGCAACTATAAAAAGCCTAAAAGGTTGTAAGCCTTCATTTTCTAAATATTCAGCCCAAGCTAAATTCCAATGCTCAATAGCAAAAATAAAGTTTTGTTTGGCCTCATAAGGCACAGAGCTATGCAAGTAAAAAGGAACTGGAAAATTAGCTTCATTCCAGCGTAAACCCTGTCCTGAGTATTGATTGACAGCAAAACCGCAAGAGTCCTTTTGTCCTACATAAATAGGACTACCCATCTCAAAAACACAACTTGCTAAAAAAGAAATAGATAGAAATAAACTTCCTATTTTAAAACTAAACTCCATATAGGTAACTCTTCGGAAAATTAGGAATTTTTTTAAAATAATTAAAGACAAAAGCTATTTAAAGCCTATTATCTTTAGTCTAGAGACAAAAACTAAGCAAATATTTCATACAACTTTGTAAGATATCAGGTTTAAACTCTCAAACATGCCTTTTGCCTTAAAATGACTTTCAGCCACTTAATAAACTCATTTTGAAGTTTATGTGAAAAGCTTATAATATATAAAGCTAAAAGCTCAAACATGCGGTTTGCCACAAAGCACCTTGCAGGTGCATTGTGCTCAAATCCGAACTCGCTTTTAGCTTTATATCTTATAAGCTTTTAATAATAGAGACTTAAATGGGAATAAATAAGCTTTAAAATTTCAAACATGCGGTTTGCCACAAAGCACCTTGCAGGTGCATTGTGCTCAAATCCGAACTCGCTTTTAGCTTTATATCTTATAAGCTTTTAATAATAGAGACTTAAATGGGAATAAATAAGCTTTAAAATTTCAAACATGCGGTTTGCCACAAAGCACCTTGCAGGTGCATTGTGCTCAAATCCGAACTCGCTTTTAGCTTTATATCTTATAAGCTTTTAATAATAGAGACTTAAATGGGAATAAATAAGCTTTAAAATTTCAAACATGCGGTTTGCCACAAAGCACCTTGCAGGTGCATTGTGCTCAAATCCGAACTCGCTTTTAGCTTTATATCTTATAAGCTTTTAATCAAAAGACTTAAACTATATGGATTCTAGAACAACTCTTTAATTGCAGTTATGTTCAAAGCCAAATTTATTTTTTAAAAGAGATAACTAAATTTAAAGCTCACTATTAAAAAAATTTTATAACTATTTGATATTATTGGATATTTAATCTTAATTTATGCAAATAAGCAGAAACAGAAAACAAATAAAGATCATTGCCTTCAACTGTAATAGGAGCTGATAAACCTCTTCCAAACTTATAGGTTTCTATAAATTTTCCATTTTTAGAGTAAAGAATATCTATACTTCCTCTTGAATAAAAAGCATAAATTAAATATTTTTTTACAAAAACAGGCGGAAAAGGATAACTCTCTTTAAGTTGTTTTTTCCATAATAGCTTACGATTTTTAAAAGCATAAGCATAGTTTTTTAAAACTTGATAAATATCTGCTTTTTCATGTTGTAAAACAGAAGAGCCCCCTTCTAATTTCCACAAAGTTTTTCCATTTGAAGGATTAAGGCAAAACAAATGAGAATCTAAAACAGGAGCAAAAAGGCATTTTGCGCTTATATTCAAATCTTCTGTTATGGACTGAGGAAAGGAAATTTTCCATTTTAATTGCCCAGTCTTTCTATTTAAAGCCACTAAATCCCCTTGTCCTAAGGCAACATAAAGATTATTTCTTAAAACAGCAGGACGAGAAGAGCCCTTAACCAAAAAATCTCCAGAAGAAAAAGAGCCAGAGTAACTCCATAATATTTTTCCCTTCAAATCTAAAGCATAAACTTTGTGATTATCCGCTCGCCAATAAATTGTATTATCAAAAATCAAAGGCTTAGATGTATTTTTTGAAGCGCTAAAATATTTCCAGTTCAATAAGCCTGTTTTAAGCTGGACACTATAAAAAAAACCGTCAGCTCCACCAAAATAAATATTTCCTTTATGAAAGGCAAGAGGGCTCGCTACACCAGAAGAAATATTAAAACTCCAAATAAGCTTTCCTGTTTTTTTATTATAAGCTTTAAGCCCATCTATAGCATTCCCTTGAACTACAAAATTCCCTTGAATAAGAGGAGAGCTATTATTAATTAAATTAGCTCGTAAAGCCCCCTGTTTGAAAGTATCAACCACCCATTCTGATTTAATATGAATTTTTTTAGAATCTGTTGATAGTCTAAAGGATAAATCTTGCCACTTCCAAGAGATAAATAAAAAACAAGTTAAGACTAGAAGTAAAACATTCTTTCTCATTTTTTAGATTTTCCTTTGAGGATTAAAAGCTTTTTATAATCCTGGGCTAATCGCCCTATATAATCTTTAGAGTTTTCAAAGTAGATTTTTTCATACTCTTGTAAAGCCTTCTCAGATTGATTCATAGCCTCCAGACATAAAGCTTTTTGCAAACGACTTTCTAAATGAAAAGAAGAAGCCTTTTTGTTGGAAATCAATTTTGAAAACAAATCAAAAGCCTTTTCATATTCTTTATCATTCATATAGTAACTGGCTAATTGGAAACTGGCTAAATGATAAACACTATGTTTTTTTAAGGCTAAAGAAAACAAAGATAAAAGCTCTTTTGCTTTTTGTTTTTCTCCATAACGATAATAAAAATCAGATAAATCTATAGCAAAAAGTACTGAAGATTGAATATCTTGATTTTGCCTGAGTAGTTGTTCGTAAGAGTTGGCCTTTGTTTTCATGTTTTCAGTTAAAACAAGATTTTCTTGATCTTTATTAATTAAATTAATATCTATTGGATTTTCATCTTCTGTTATAAGATCTTTTAAGGACATTTTAAGCTTATACAAATCGGCTTGAACTTTATATTCTTTTTGTTTGACTTGCCAATTCCAAATTAAAACAGCAACAGCCACTAAAACTAAAATGGCAAAAGCCGTTAAAAGAGTCTTCCATTTTTTTATCAGCCAAGATACAAAATCTTCTCTTGTTATTGATTTAAAAAACATGACTCATTTCATACTGGGATTGTTTGTATTTGACAATAGAAAATGACTATGACACAAAATTTAAACAATTAAAATGAAATTTTTAGGATAGATAAGATCTTTTTATTTTTTCTCGTGCTAAAATTAAGGCCATTTGAGCTGTATCTACATTTTCAACTTGAGACAATTCACAGACCTTATTAATAGTCTGAGAAATACCTTGGATCTTATTTTCAATCCATTCATTAGATTTTTTAGGAGACATATAAGAGGAAACATAAATCAAGCCTCCACTATTGATAATAAAATCAGGTATATAGAGAATATGTTTATCTAAAAGTTTTTTGCCTATAGAAGTATGACTTAATTGATTATTAGCTCCTCCTGCCACAATAGAACAACTCATAGTTTTTAAACTAGTTTCATTGATAATAGCGCCTACAGAACAAGGTGAAAATATATCACATTCAGTTGTAAAAACCTCATCTTCCGAGATGACTTTTACTTTAGGAAAGCGAGATTTAATTTCATCTATAACACTTGTTTTTATATCCTGAACAAAAATCTCCATACCTTCATTACTCAAAAGCTCTAAGAGATTAGATCCTACACCTCCCAGTCCTTGTAAAATAAGCCTTAAGCCTTTTAAAGAATCTTTTTTTAATTTCCACTTAACAGCTGATTTTATACCATAATAAACCCCTTTTGCTGTTGATCGACTGGGATCTCCCAAACCTCCTCTTTGAACAGGTCGCCCCACCACATAAGAGCTTTGATCTCCAATATATTGCAAGTCTTCTGTGACAATGCCCATATCTTTAGCTACAATATATCTTCCTTTAAGAGATTCTATATGAACCCCAAAAGACCATAAAAGCTCTGGTGTTTTATCTTTTTCTGGGTCAGCAATAATAACAGATTTTCCTCCTCCTAATGGCAATCCAGCAAGAGCCGCTTTGTAACTCATCGCCTCTGAAAGCCTTAAGACATCATCTAAAGCATGCTTTTCTGTAGAATAGGGATACATTCGGCAACCTCCCAAAGAAGGTCCCAAAGCTGTGCTATGAATAGCAATAATTCCCTTTAAACCGGTTTCAGAATTGGAACAAAAAATAACCTGTTCATGAGATTTATCTCTTTTAGCTAACATTTCAAATACCATGATAAATTTCCTATACTTTGTTAGTAAATATTAAAATAAAAATATGATTTTTCAATTAAAAAGTTTATTTTTTTCAAAAAAACAGAGACTGTTTGTGTAGATAGAAAAACTTTAGAGTTTATTTTAATTCAGCTTTTAAAAAACTATTTCTCAAACTCTCTAATTGAACCTTTTTCCAAGTAGGCCAAAGCCACTTTAAAGAGGAGTCAAATTCTAGAAAGTCTTTAACAACAGCTGATTTGGATTTTAATTCTTGCATAGTTTGTTCATTATGAGGAGAAATAAGTTGAAAACTCCAATTCTCCCAATCCTGTTGTAAATAAAATTTAAGATAATCTAAAAGCTCCTCTAAATTATAGCTTGTTTTTTCTTTTTTTAAGCTATTTAAACAAAACTCATCTACTTGCTCATTATAATAAGAACTCACTTTATAGAGTTGAAGCTTAGGGCTATCCTGACTGTAACCATGACTAAATAATAATGCTTGCTCTTTAAAAGAAACTTTTCCAGCAATCACAGATATAAAAGGATCAGAACCTATTATATATTCAGGCCAACCTTTATAAAAAATATAACGATCAAACAAACCTAAATTGATTAAAAAATTTAAAACAGCTGTTTGATGATCTTCTGTTAAAACTTTTAAATTTTGCATTAAACTATAAACCCAGATAGGCACTGAAATTCCACTTTCATGTAAAATTTCTCTGTACTGTTTCAAATGATTTAATATTTCAGGAACACGAAACAGCTTAAAATAAAATTGATAGTCTTTACAAGCATAATGCTTATTTATAACTAGAACAGATTTTTTAGCTTTATTATGGTCTATCATATTTT
>JAPORL010000141.1 GCA_026712605.1 Pseudobdellovibrionaceae bacterium
AAAAAAAGCAAGTTGATTTTAAATATTTTAATTTATAATAAAGGATTTAAACAGCTATGATTAAAAAATTCTTATCTGGTTCAGAAAGTAAAACAGAAAATTCAAAAAAAAAACATACTTTAGATAAAAAAAAGAAATCTAAAGTAGAGGATTCTAAGGAAACCTCAGGCACTCACACTTATAGAGATGATTTTACCAGACTAATTGATGATGAAGATACTTTAGTTCTAGAGAATAAAAAAAGACATGATTATCCTGCTTCTTTAATTATGTTGAGCGGCCCTAAAGATTTAATTGGCATGTCATGGACTTTAGAAAAACCAGTTACAGGTTTAGGAAGATCGAATCGTTTAAATAATATTAGTATTCCTTATAAAAGTTTGAGTAAAAGCCATTTTCAAATTATCAGGGAAGAAGATAAATTTTATATCGTAGATTTAAAATCAACAAATAAGACTTATTTGAATGATAAACGAATAGAAGCCTATAAAAAAATTCCTTTAGAAAATAATTCCTACATAAAAGCGAGTTCTTTGGTTTTTAAATTTTTAGATAAAGGAAATATAGAAGCCTTTTCGTCTCATCATATTTTAAGTAGGTCTCAAGCTGATTCTTTAACAGGTATAGGAAATAGAGAGCTTTTAAAAATTAAAGCCTCTGAATATTTTTTCATGAAGCAAGCTCTATCTTTTATTGTTTTTGATATAGATGATTTTAAGTCTATTAATGATAATTTTGGACATCTTGCAGGGGATTATGTTTTACAGTCTCTTTCAAAATGTGTTTTAAAACTGATAAGAGCAGGAGATATTTTTGTTCGTTATGGAGGTGATGAATTTTGTCTTTTAACACTTAGTCCTTTTTCATCAGCTTTTACATTTATCAATCGTATAAGAGAAGAGATTATGGCTTATGATTTTTCCTTTAAATCACAAAAAATTCATGTTGATATATCTATGGGAGTTGCAGAACAATTAGAAACAGATGAATCATGGAAAGATATCTATGATAGGGCAGACAAAATGTCCTATGATCGGAAAAAGAAGAAAAAAAGCAATTAGTAGCGGTTTAAAAATTAGCAATTGATAGATAAATATTTTTTGATTTCATATTTGATTTTTTAAATTAGGATCAAAAATATCTCTTAAGCCATCTCCAAATAAATTAAAGCTTAACATAGTGACAAACAACATAAAGCCGGGAACTATAATAAGTCTAGGGTAAGTGCTAATAGAACGCCAACCCTCATCTATTAAAACTCCCCAGCTACTAAAAGGCGCTTGAAGCCCTAAACCTAAAAAACTAAGCATGCTCTCAAATAAAATATTAGAGGGTATCTGAAAAGTTAGTAGAATAATAATAGGACTAATAATATTAGGTAAAATATGGATAAAAATTATTCTAAAATTTCCTGCACCTAAAGAGCGACTGGCTTCTACAAATAGATTCTCTTTGCTTTGTAAAACTTGCCCTCTCACAACACGAGCTAAGCTAGCCCAGCTCACCAAACTGAGAGCCACTAAGGTTCCTGCTAAGGCTTTTAGTTCAGGGTTTGAAATAATCGTAAAAGAATCAAATAGAACTTTAACTAAAATTAAAAGAACAAGAGTCGGAATAGAAAACATAATATCAATAAAGCGCATTAAAATACGATCTGTTAAACCTCCTAGCCAACCAGAAATCAAGCCGTAAATAATTCCTAAAAAAGCTGAAATAAGAGCTGTAAAAATTCCAACAGCCATAGACATTCTAGCTCCATAAATAACTCTAGAAAGCAAATCTCTTCCCAAATGATCTGTTCCTAAAAAGTGAGTCCAAGAATAAGAATTTAAGGCTTTTTCTGGAAACTGCTCATCAAAAGGATAGGGAGAAATAAAAGGAGCAAATAGGGCTAAAAAGCAAGTCAGCACAATTCCTAAGCCACAATAAAAGCATGTTTTTTTTTCATAAATTTTTTTATAGATGGATTTTATTTTCATAATTATAACCTTATTTTTTTAGGAAACCTTTATTCTAGGATCAAAATAAGCATACAAAAGATCAACAATCATATTTGATAAAATAAGCAGTGAGCTATAAACCAGTAAAGCGCCTAAGATAAGAGGATAATCTCTATTGCTAACACTATTTATAAAATGTTGTCCTAGTCCCGGAATAGCAAATATTTTTTCTACAATAAAAGAGCCTGTTAAAATACCAGCAATTAAAGGACCTGAAAAAGTGAGAACTGGTAGGAAAGCGTTTTTTAAAATATGTTTATAAAAAATTGTCTTTTCATTTAGGCCTTTTGCTCTAGCCGTTCTTACAAAATCATAAGATAGCACATCTAAAATACTAGATCGTGTAAGGCGAGCTATTACACCAGCAGGTCTTAAGGCTAAAACGACAGCAGGCAAGATATAAAAAAGGGTTCCTTCCCATAAAGCTGGTTTGAGCCAAGCTAGATAAAAAGAGAAAAATAATATAAAAATAGGGGCGACTACAAAAGAAGGAAGGGAGATTCCAGAAATGCTAAAAATCATAGCCGCTCTATCTTGCCAGCTATCTTGTTTTTGAGCAGAAAAAACACCTAAAGGAATTCCTACAAGAAAAGCTAAAATAAGAGCGTAAATTCCAAGTTGAATAGAAACAGGTAAAGAATCTTTTAAAATATCAGCGATATTTCTATCTGTATACTTGTAAGATTCACCTAAATAGCCTCTAAAAAGTCCTTTAATGTAGTGAGTGTATTGCCAATAAAGGGGTTTATCTAAATGGTATTTAGCTGAGATATTAGCTTGTATCTCTGGGGGAAGAGTTTTTTCCTGATCAAAAGGCCCTCCCGGAAGCATTCTCAATAAGACAAAAGTTATGCTGGCAACAATAAACAGTGTTAAAAGGGCTTCAAGTATTCTGCCTATAACATATAAAAAGACTCGTTTTTTTATTATGTAAATAAAAAAACAACTAAAAAGACTGATAAAAAAAACCAGCCATAAAAAGAAGGGGATTTTATAATAAAGAAAACTCAAAACTATTAAAAGAACAAAGCTAACTAAACAGAGCCAATTGAAAATTTTTTCTATAAAAGAGCTAGTTAAAAAATTAATTTTTTTAAACATTTTTCAATTTTTGATCCTATTTATTTATTCTCTATTTGTAAACCTAAGTTTTTTTGATTTTTCTTATGTAAAAGCTTGTAAGATACAAAGCTAAAAACTCAGACATGCGTTTTGCCACAGAGCGACTTACAGTTGATATGTAGTCAATTCTGAGTCCTATTTTGAAGTTTGTGTGAAAAGCTTATAAGATACAAAGCTAAAAACTCAGACATGCGTTTTGCCACAAAGCATCTTGCAGATGCATTGTGTTCAAATCCGAACTCGTTTTTATCTTTGTATCTTACAAGCTTTTTTATCAATAAACTAAATAGGAATAAATAAGCTTTAAAAATTTAGATAGTACCTTTTGTCACAAAGCGACCTATCGTCGCTATTCAGTTCAAATCCGAACTCGTTTTTATCTTTGTATCTTATAAGCTTTTAGTTAAAAAATTTAAATAGGTATAAGTAAAGCTAAGCTTTTAAATTTTAATCTTCTTTAATTTCAATGTTTTTAAATAAAATATAAGACATGACATTTAAAGGGTAGTTTTTTATTCTAGGAGAAATTAAAAGATGAGAAACTGTTGTAAAAATAGGGAAAACGGCTGTGTCTTCTTCTAATAAAATTTTTTGAGCCTGATCATATAATTCTTTTCTTTTAGATTCGTCTGCTGTTGTCATAGCTTGTAAAACAAAAGTGTCAAATTTTTTATTTTTCCAATTGGTATGATTGTTATCAGAAAAAGAAGTCATTAAACTCATAAAATTATCTGGATCAGGATAATCAGCCAGCCAGCCTAAACGAAATATCTCTACATCTTTTGTTTTTAGTCTATGTAAATAAGTTTTCCATTCTTGACTGTTTAACTCTACATTTAAGCCTATGTTTTTTTTTAACTGCGATTGTATATTCTCTGCAATCATTTTATGATCGGCCGTGCTATTATAAAAAATTTGTATTTTTGGAAGCTCTGAACTTTTTTTAAAGTCCATTTGTTCAATAAGTTTTTTCGCTTTCATAGGATTAAAATCTAAACCTATATTGGGGTTATAAGCTAAAAGCCCTTCTGGTATAAAGCTTTTTAAAACTTTATCTCCTCTATTTAAAAGTTTCACAATCTCTTCTCGGTTAATAGCATGAACAATAGCTTGTCTCATTTTTGGATTCTTTAAAACTTCTTTAGAGACATTAAAACCATAATAATACAAACTTAAGGAGCTGTTTTTATAATGATCTTTTCGTTTTTTTAAAAAAGGCAAATCTCTTGAAAGTAAAGGGCTAGCTATATCTAAAAGCCCTCCTGAATAGAGATTCATAATGGTTGTTTCATCAGGAATAATATATAAAACAACTTTTTTTATTGAGGGCTTTTGAGCATGGTAGTTTTCATTTCTGATTAAAATAAGAGCTTTATCATGATCCCAACGCTTCAACTTATAAGGACCTAAGCTTACAATATTTTCAGGAGATGTCCAAAGAGACTTTTTTTGTTTGATAATATCTTTACGAATAGGAAAAGTAGAGGGGTGTGTTAATAAGTAGGGGAAATAAAAAACTCCTTTTTTTAATTCCACAATGAGCTCTCCTTTACTCCCTACTTTAACTCCTACTTTTTTAAAATCTTTAATTAAACCTTGATTATATTCCTGAGCTTTTTTTATTGGAAATAAAAAATAAGCGTATTCTGATCCCGTTTTAGGATTTAGTAGTCTTTCCCAAGCGGAAACAAAATCTTTAGCTTGCAGTTTTTTTCCATCTGTCCATAAAACATTTTTTTTGAGATAAAAAGTCCATAATTTTTTATCAGTGGAGCTTGTCCAATATGTCGCTAAAGCCGGTTTTAATTGAACATGCTTTTTAGAAAAATCATACTCTGTCAGCCCTTCCATGAGGTTTTGAATGACTAAAGAGGAGGTTGTATCAGTGCTTTTACTCCAATCTAAAGTGGGAGGTTCTGAAATAATAGGGTAGCGAAGAGTTTCTTTCAAATTGTGTTTAGTGTATAAGCTTTGGTTTTTTTCAAAACAAGAGTATAAAAATAAACTCATCAATATTAAAAAGATTTTATTTGTTTTCATAAAGCTTATTATTGTTTAAGTTAGACTTACTTTCAATTATATTTAATCAGCATAAATCGCAGTTTGAGCAAGGTTTTTAAAAATTCTTTTTCTATCTCTTAGCATACATTTAGCTTTCCAGTGAGTTAGCTTATATTTTAAGAACTCTTCTAAAAATTTTATTTCAATATGAATAAGATCTATTTCTAAGCTTCCTAATATATTATTTATTTGTAGGTTATGAATCTCCCAATTTCTTTTGATAAAAGGATTGTTAAAATTTTCCAATCTTTTAAGTGGTTTCTTGAAATTTGCTTTTTTATTTAAAAAAAATTTAATTTCATTCCATAAATTTTTATCACTTTCATTTAGAAATTGACAAATCTCTTTAATATCATTGAATCTTCTACATATATTATCTATAATTTGAAAATGGTTTCTTTGAGCATCTATATTTCTTGCTAATAAGCATTTAGATTGCCAGTCTCTATTGTTTTTTGCTACTTCTATAAAATAGTTATCCATCTCTTTCATGAATTTTATTAATTCTCTATCATTTACCTTGAAGTTTGAATGCTGAAATATTTTCTCATGGTCGGTTTTTATACTTTTTAATTTTTCTGTAGAAAATTTTTTTGATTTATCAATCTTATAATGATGAGTCGGACAAAGTAATATAAGATTTTCATAACTTCTCCTATATTCATCATTACTGTCAGGATTAAATCTTGCTCCTGTTTCATTAGCTGATTCTATGTGACAAAGTTGTCCTATACAGTTATTTTCCTCATCTATTAACTGTTCTTTACATTCAGGGAAAGCACACTGATTTCCTGATTTGCCGAATAAAGCTTTTAGGGTTGTTTTTTTAAGGGGTAACCGTGCCATGATTATCTTTTTATTATTTACTTCCAGTATTTTGGTTTTAAGATCCCATTAACTCTATCAGGGAATTGGCTATTTTTTAAATGATTTGATGTTATACTTATATTTTTATTTGATATTTTTTGCAAATTCAATTGTGCTGTTTTTACAGTAAGAGAGCCTTTTATATTTTTAGGAGGAGTAATAACTATTACCCGTTTTTTAAACTTCTTTCTAGCAAACCAAAGTGGTAATTTTAAGTCTGTATCATTAGATAAAAGAGCTACAGAAGATATATTCTCTTTACAACAATCATACATGATGTGCGTTGCTATATTTACATCTGTTTCTTTTTCTTCATATTTAGATAGTTGAAATATATTCTTTTCCGTAATTTTTTTTATTTCTTTCAATTGTTCATGATTTTTTACTGGTATTATTGCTTTTATATCTCTTTTTTTAAATTTTCCATATATTATATTTAGATTTTGAAGTGTTTGGATGGCTCTTAAATATATGTCTTGACGGCTGTCTTTTTTAGGATCCGTTAAAGGGCTTTGCACTCTTGCTGTAAAATATTTTATTGCTATTATTTTGTGCCAAGAAGAATCAAGAAGAGAAGTAATAAGTCTTTTTAAATTTAGCCATTTATATGGAGTGTTTTTTAATGAATAGTATAGATTAAGGCCATCAATATAGACAATAGTTTTGAAAGGTTTAGAACTCAAACTGTTTCTCCCTATGCTGAATAAACGAAAGCGACCAAAAGGTCGCCTCGCACCCACTCACCGAAACAAGTGGGGATGTCATTTTTTAGTATGATTATCTTTTAAGAAAAAGTCAAGTAAAAATAAAAAAGGAAATATACTAGATAAAACTGTTGAATTTATTACAAAATAGAAAAGAACAACTATAATCTTAAAGCTTATCAGAAGGAAATTACAGATAATAAAGATCGTGAAGCCAATTAGGTTTTCAAGCATCGATACTAAACTAACCCACTTGAAAACCTAATTGGCTTCACTATATAGTGATCGGGCTTAAGTTTTCTAATTTTATTTTAAGCTTTCCGTTTGTGTGGGACAGCCAGACTGGAAAATCTAAACAGAATCACCATATAAGTTAAATAGGGGACTTTAACTAAAATCGCTAATAGATTTTATTTTTTCAGAATATTTGCCGATACTTTATATATGTCTGATGCTTACGACTCTTCTAATATTTTTGAATCCGCTATTAAGGGCTTTTTACAACCTATATGGTTTCTTCTAAAAGATGATTCTATATCTGAAGTGATGATTAATAGTTACAATGAAATCTGGGTGGAAGTTGCGGGAAAAATTCAAAAAACTCCAGCTAGCTTTACAGATGAGGACGCTTTGCTGGCCGCTGTAAGAAATATTGCTCAAAGTGTAAATAGAAGAATTGATGAGGAGAACCCTCGTTTAGATGCTAGACTTCCAAATGGTTATCGTATCCATGCTGTGCTTCCTCCTTGCTCTCGTAAAGGCATAACAGTATCTATTCGTAAATTTTCAACCAAGCAATTTAGTTTTGAAGATTATATTCGTTTTGGAACATTAACAGGAACTGTTGCTCAATTTTTAAAAATAGCTACTGAATTAGGTAAAAATATATTGATAAGCGGGGGAACAGGCTCTGGAAAGACAAGCTTATTGGGGGCTATGTGCTCTTATATACCAAAAGGACAAAGAGTTATTATTATTGAAGATGCCAGTGAGTTAAGATTGGATTACGAGCATGTTGTTTTTTTTGAAACTAAAATGGCTGATGAACTGGGAAAAGGAGAGGTTACAATAAGAGATCTCTTAAAAAGCAGTTTAAGGCTAAGACCTGATAGAATTATTGTTGGTGAAGTGAGAGGATCTGAAGCTCTCCAGCTTATCAATGCGATGAATACAGGTCATAAGGGCTGTTTGGGCACAATTCATGCCAATAGCTGTCAGGATGCTCTTGTTCGTTTAGAATCCTTAGCTCAAGGTGCAGATTCTAAATTAAGTGAAAGAGCCTTGCAGAGTCAGCTTTCTTCTGCCATTGATTTGGTTTTACAAGTTTCAAGGTACTCTGACGGATCTAGGAAAGTTTCACAGTTAGTAGAAGTTTTAGGTATAGAAGAGGGGCAATATAAAATATCCAGTCTATTTGCAATTAATCAAATTATTAAAGGGCAAGATGGTAAATTAAAAGGAAAATTACAGCCACAAGGAGTTCTTCCTTCTTTTATTCAAGAAATTGAAGACAATAATTTTAACTTTTCTAGAGATTTGTTTCAATTAAAGAAGAAAGTCGCTTAATAAAATTAAACTTACAAGACCATTTAGCTAAATAAATCTTCAGATTTTATTTTATCTTAAATTTATAAGTTGTCCTAGACTTTAATCTAAAAATCCAGTTAAAAGGCCTGTTTTTTATGGGTTTTTACTCTTTTCTTATGAAAATAAAAAAATTAATAATATGATCAGTTTGTCCGATAAAAAAGGAAACAGGAGGTTCAAGATGAATTGGTTTAAATTGTTATTAACAGGCTTAGTCCTAGCCTTAATTACAAGTTGCTTTCCTCAAGGAGGAGTACAAAGAGAAATTGTTAGAGTAGACAGAGATGATGAAAGATATAATAGAATGATAGAAGAAGATGAGGATAGAGACCGTGTTTTGAGGACTTCTCGTGAAAGAAGAAGTGGAGACACTTGTAAAGAAGAGTTAGAGCGAAACAGAAATGCTCGATGTAGAGATGATTGCAAAGAAATTTATAATCGTCGGGGAGACAGAGATGACTGTGAAAAGCTAACAGTAGCTCAAATTGAA
>JAPORL010000111.1:0-7859 GCA_026712605.1 Pseudobdellovibrionaceae bacterium
TTTTATTACTGGGCGCATAATGTAGGACAATCTTTAGTCAATGGAAGTTTAATAAAACGAATAGAAAGATTGAAAAAAAATATCTCTATATCTTGCAATCAATCCACTGCAAAACAAAACAGATGTCTTGCGAGAGAACAAATAAAAAAAGGAGAAGGTCTTAGTAGCTCTTTAGCTTTAAAAATGTTCGCAAATGATCTATTGAGAACCTACCCTGCAGGAACAACCAAAAGAAAACAAGAGGTCGCTAATTATGTTAAAAATATCTTATCCTCCAGTGAAAAGGTTTTTAATTATGAAGAAGACTCACAAAACACAAACATTATGTTAAAATATTATAAAAACCAAGCCGGCTTAAGCGAAGAAGAAGCCATCCAATTTCAAAAAGAAATTGATGATATATGCCCTAAAATTAGTTTTGAATAAAACATCTTAATATCCAAAAGATTACTTGTCATAATTATTCATTCCTTTAGATTTAATCTTTTTAATATCTTCATCATCTTCTATTAAAATATCACTTTTTGAATAAGCCTCCTCTGCGCTTTTTTTCTGAGTTTTCTTTAAAAATTGTTGTGAAATTTTACCTTGACTAAATCGCTCTTCTTGCTCAGATAAGTCTATGACTACATTTCCAAAACAATATAGCTGACAAGCTAATCGTCTTTGATCTAAGTAATAGCCCTGTCCTATCAACTTTAACTCTTTATTAGAAGGGACTGGTAAATTGGATTCTCCCTCTTTCACGAACACACGACAATCTCCACAGGAACACATTCCATTGCATGAAGATTGAATATTAAAACCAAGCTCTCTGCTAATTTCCAATACATTTTTACTAGATTCAACATTCACTTCAATATTTTGAGGTATAAATTTTATTTTCATTGTTTATTCACCTTTTTTCTGTACTCCTAATTTTCTTTTTTAAATCTTCAATGGAAGAATCTTTCCAATTATTAAATATTTCTTTAGTTTTTTTTGAGCAGTTACTTAACCCCTCATTCCCTTCACTATCAAGATATCTATAGTTTTCAATTTTCATTTTTAAACTGTTTAAAGAAATATCTGCTTTTTTAAATTCCAAATCTTCATTTATAAATACTTTTTCTTTTTTTTCTAAACCTTCTTTTATTTTTCTATAAATAAAATAAGCTTTTAACTCATGGATAGTTTCCCACTTTAAATTTATTCTTTTAAAATTTCTTTTTCCAAAGCTTAATAAAAATTCTTTATTTTTTGTTAAATCAATAACTATTTTCGGATCTGTTAGTTTTTTCCCATCTTTTTTTACAGCTCCTGACAAAATAGCTCTACGGGCTGAGCTGTTAGAAGATTCTAAACCTATTTTTTTTAATAAATCACAAATTCCTATCTCCTTAGTTTCAATATCTTGTTCTTCAAGAATTTGATCAGGGAGTCCTTTATTAGAGAAAATTCTTACAAACTCCTTTTGAGTTTCATGAGCTTTTTTTTCTCCATAAAAAGAGGAAACCAATAGCCAAGCTAATTTCTCCTTTTCTTTTTTAGGATGATAATTCTTTTTATTTAAGTCTTTTTTTCCCTCTGTGAATACATTCCAATAACGAATCAGCAGTTCATCAGATATTTTCATAATTTTACCATAAATATCTTTTGGACTGTCATTGAAGCTTATAGCATTATCAAAACTTTTAGACATTTTTTGTTTTCCATCCAAACCTTCTAAAAGTGGAAGGGTTAAAACAACTTGGGGTTTTTGTTTATACTCCTGCTGTAAATCACGACCTAATAACAGGTTAAAAGTTTGATCTGTTCCTCCAATCTCTATATCAGCTTCTATTTGAACCGAATCATAAGCTTGTAAAATAGGATAAAAAAATTCATGTAGACCAATAGGTTTTCTATTTTTATATCTTGAAGAGAAATCATTTCTTTCCAGCTGTCTAGCCACTGTAAATTTAGAAGCAACCGATAAAATAAAATCCCGCAAAGAAATTTTATTAAACCATTTAGAATTATAAAGCCATTTTGTTTTTTTTAAATCTAAGCGCTTAAAAAAAGATAATATTTTTTGACTATCTGAATCTAATTCCTCTGAGATTATAAAGTTTTCTTTTGTTGCTTGTTTAATATAAGTTTGTGAATTATCTTTCACTTCTAACACAGAGAGCAAGGGTCTGGTTTTATTTTGACCAGAAGGATCACCTATACAAGCTGTAAAATCTCCCACCACAAAAATAACCTCATGACCTAAATCCTGAAATTGACATAACTTATGAATTAAAACAGAATGTCCAATATGAATATCTGGTCTGGAAGGATCAAAACCCGCTTTTACTTTAAGTGATTTTTTTTCTTTTAGTTTTTCTAAAAACTCTTCTTTATTTATTATTTCAACAGCTCCACTAGAAAGAATATTATACTGCTGTTCAGCTGTTAATTTTTTCTGTAATAATTTAGATTTTGACATAAAATTCTTATTATTTATCTAGCATGTTCAACAATTCTATACTCTCTAATCACACTGACTTTCACTTCCTTATTCAGATTCATTTCTCTTTTTATTTTTTCAGCTATATCCCAACTTAACATAGTCATTTGCTTATCATTTACTACTTTAAAAGTATCTACAAAAACTCGTATCTCTTGACCAGCTTGAATTGCAAAACTCCTTTTAACACCATCAAAACTATTAGCCAGTGACTCCAAATCTTTTAAGCGATTGATATAAGTATCCAGTAAATCTCGTTTAGCTCCAGCGCGACTCCGAGATAAATTATAAGCGCACTGTAAGGTATGATCTAATAGGGATTGCGCTGGCTTTTTACCATCATGACAAGCTATAGCCTGACAAATTTCTACAGACTCACCTTGTTTTTGACAAAACTGTGAGCCCACAAAAGAATAACTTCCTGCCATAAAATGTGGCAAACCTAAACCTATAGAATGAAGAAGACCTGCTCGAATTGCTGTTTTTTTATTTGTTTCTAATTCTCCAGCTAATAAAGAAGCAATATAAGCTACTTCTGTAGAATACTTTAATAGGTTTTGACCTTCTATAAAACGATACTTCAAGCTACCTAATATTTTAACAATCTCAGGGCTAATATCATGAATTCCCATATCAAAACACACTTTTTTTCCTTCTTCCATCATTTCAGAAAAAAACTCTTTTCTGATTTTTTCGACAACTTCCTCAATAAAAGCAGGGTGAACTCTGCCTTCTTCCATGAGTTTTTCAATGACCTTTTTTGCAATGGATCGGCGGACAGGATCAAAACAAGAAATGCTTATAGTCTCTTGTCCCTCTCCAATTATTAAGTCCACACCACAAGAGGCTTCTAAAGCTCTTATATTCCTTCCTTCTCTACCAATAATTTTTCCTTTTGTAAAAGAACCTGAAATAGGTAAAGTCTCTACTGTTCTTTCTGCTGTGACTTCAGCGGAGTAACGAGTCATAGCCTGAGCTAAAAGCAGTTTCGCTTTTTGTTCATGCTCTTTCTTCATATCTTCTTCCATTTTTATCAAATCTTTAAAAATCTCTTTTTTTACATTTTGTTTAAATAACTCTTTCAACTCTTTTTTAGCTTCTTCCTTTGTCATCATAGATATTTTTTCCAAAGTTTTTTCTGATTGTTCTTTTTCATTTTGAGTTCTTAACTTTAAAGCTTCTAGTTGTTGTTGAGAAATCTCTAATAATTCCTTTTCCTGTTTCAGTTCTTGTTCAGCTCTTTTTAGTTCAGTTTCTTTTATTTGAAATTCAGATTGTAGCTTTTCTTGATTTTTTTTAAGCTGATACTCTTGATCTTTTAATTCTTGTTTTTCTAATTTAATCTGTTTTTCTAACTTTTTTTTCTGTTCCTCCTCCCATTCTTTTACATTTTGTTTAGATAACCGCTCTATCTTACTGGATTGAGATTTTGCGCGATTCAAAATCATATTAACTTCTTTTTTTAAGCTTTGCTCTCTTTTACGAGCTGTTAACATAGAATAAAGAAGAAAAAACAAAGCTCCTACAAATAAACCAAGTATAAATACAGATAAAGTACCAACAAAGATCATATCCATCTTAAGTTCCTCCTTTTTTCAAATTTACAGGCCATAAAACAAATTCATCAGTTACTAAACAGTTCATTAAAACATCCTGAGAAGATAAAGGAAGAGTGATAGGATTAATCTGTTCTGTAAAAGCTACACCAATAAATAAAACTTGATTCAAAAAATCATTGGCGTTAAATTTTTTCTGAAGGCTAGACAAAGTTTTATCATAATACGCAAGTCCTCTTCCCAAGCGACCTCCTTCTCTGTCAAAAGCTAGGCCTGGAATCAAAAAAGTAGAAATATCTTTAAGAGAAACTTTACTTTTACTTTTAGAAACCGGTTCTAAAATACTAAATTTATTTTCTTCCCATAAATTTTCTTTATTAGTATAAAAAACCAGCTTTTTATTTTCAATTTTAGGAAAGCAAATTTTATTTTTCCAAACTGAATAAAAAGCAGATAATGAAGGCTCTTGTTTAAAAGCATGGTAAACGGCAATAAGATTAGCTTTTTTCCATAAGGGCAAGTTCAACATCATCTCATTTATTTTTTTAGTTTTTTGTCTTCTTTGATATAAAGACATTTTGCTAAGTTTAAGACTATAAACTCTTCTAAGAAATTTTTTATCCGATTTGAAAGCTAAAGACTTTGTCACAATAAATACCTTCTCTTAGAGAAGTTATTTAAAGGCAAATTATCTTAAAAGAAAATCTCAAAGATTAATTTTAAAACCTGAATTAGAAACTTCCAGATCTGTTAGGATGCTTTTTGCTTGAGATTCTATTTGATTGATATTTTTATCAATAGCCTTTTTTAAAAAAAACTTATCTTCGGCTAAATAAAGACAAGTTAAAAATAAGGCTTTTTCAATAGAAATTCTCTTATGAGAATTTTGTATTTCTTTTAACTTACTTTCAACCTCTAATTTTAAAGCTTTAAAGACTGTAGGATCATGATCGGTTACCAATTTAAAAGATTCTGATTGAAACTCCACATTATAGCTGTTCATAATCACCCCTAAAACATCTGGCTCTTTCTTAAAGAACTTCTCTTAAAAAGAGATTATAGATTAAGCTTACAATTCGGTCAAATTCTACTTATATTTTTTTGTTGAGCTGATAAAAAGCCTGTAATTACTGGATTATTTTTAAATGAGCATTTTTTGCTTTTCTTTTTCAGACACTTTAGCATAACCATTCATTTCCATAGAAAAACTCGCTCGTCCCTGACTTAATGACCTCAAATCTGTAGCATAACCAAAGATTCTTGTTAAGGGAGCTAGGGCAGAAATAAATTTTAAATCTCCCTTTTTATCCATATCTTCCACTCGTCCTTTTCTTGTATTTAAGTCTCCAATGATAGCTCCTGTAAACTCTTCAGGAGTAGTGATTTTTAGACGAAAAATAGGCTCTAAGATATCTATCTTAATTGATCTCACTCCTTTGGAAAAGGTTTGATAAGCGCAAGATCTTATAGCTAATAAACTCATATCTTCTTCTTTATACTTTAAGCTCAATAAAGAAACTTGTAGATCTTTCATAGGATAAGCCATCAAAGGTCCGGCAGAAAGACCTTGTTCAAAACCTTCCATTAAAGCAGAAAAAATCTCAGGTGAAAGATTTAAAAAATTTCCTCTGTTGAATACAAAGCCTTTGCCTCTTTCTAAAGGCTCTATTTTTAAACCTATCTTTGCAAAATGCATGCGACCTTGAATCTCTTGATTAAACTCTCCAGAGCCCTCCCAAGTTCCAGCAGGTGTTTCCCTAAAAGAAACTTGTGGCTTTCCAATACGAGCAGAAACTTTATAGTCTTTTAACAAACGGTCTAATAAAATTTCAATATGCAGTTCTCCCATTCCTAATAAAAGCATTTGTCCTGTTTCTGAATCTTTTTTTATTTGGCAGGAAGGATCTTCTCTTTCCAATTTTTTTAGAGCGGACTCTATTTTTAATTGATCCACAGAAGATTTAGGCTCAATAGCAACAGATAAAACGGGATCAGGGAAACTAAGTCGCTCAAAAGAAACTACTCTTTCCTTAGTGCATAAACTATCCCCAGTTTGAGTCCACTTCAAGCCAGCAACAACAGCAATATCACCAGCTCTTACTTCAGAAACAGCTTTTCTAGAATTAGAATGCATTTTTAAAATTTTTTGTATTCTCTCTATTTTATTCTGTCTGCTATTATAAACTTTCTGCCCGACTTTTAAAACACCGGAATAAACGCGAATATAAGTTAAAGTTCCAGAAAAAGAATCAAATGAAATTTTAAAAGCCAAGGCCGATAAAAAATCGTCATCTTTAGGAGGACAAAAAATACTTTGTCCTTTAAAATTTTTTCCCTCTGAAGGAGGTATATCTAAAGGAGATGGCAAGTAATCTTTTACAGCAGATAAAAGAGGCTGTATTCCTTTGTTTTTAAAAGCCGAGCCACATAAGACAGGAGCAATTTTAAGATTAAGAGTTTGTTTCCTAATAGACTGTTTGAGTTGTGTTAAAGAAATTTCTTCTTCTTTTAAATATTTATCCATTAAGATATCATCATTTTCAGCTAGTTTTTCTATTAAAAGCTCTCTTTTTTCTTTAACTAACTTTTCAAACTCTTTAGGTATTTTTTTTATAGAAAATTTTTCACCTAATTTATCTTGATCCCATAAATACATCTTTTCTTCTACTAAATCCAATGAGCCTTGAAACTCATCTTGCAAACCGACTGGCCACTGAATAGCGACTGGTGTTAAACTAAGTTTTTTCTCAATAGATGAAAAACTATCTATAAAACTAGCTCCAATCCTATCCATTTTATTTAAAAAACAAATTCGCGGAACTTTATAGCTATCGGCTTGTCTCCAAACAGTTTCTGATTGAGGCTCTACTCCATGAACAGAATCAAAAACAGCAATAGCTCCATCTAATACTCTTAAAGATCTTTCAACTTCTATAGTAAAATCCACATGCCCTGGAGTATCAATTAAGTTAATATAAATGTCCTCCCAACGACAAGCTGTTGTAGCAGAAGTGATCGTAATACCTCTTTCCTGCTCTTGCTCCATCCAATCCATAACAGCCGTTCCTTCATGCACTTCTCCCATTTTTCGGCTTAAGCCTGTGTAAAAAAGTATTCTTTCACTGACTGTGGTTTTACCCGCATCAATATGAGCCATTATACCTATGTTTCTAATTTTATCTTTGTCTACTTCCATAGAGCTTATTTTATTTTTTTTATAGAAAAATACAACAAATCTATTTGTAAATTCTGATCTCAATTTAATAGTTTTTAAACTTGATTTTTTGATCAAAAAAAGATTGATTTAAAAAATGAAAGACAAAGATATTATATTTTTTGATGCTGTTTGTGAATTATGTGATGGGTTCGTAAATTTTATTTTTAAAAGAGATCCTAACAAACAATTTTTATATGCCCCCTTACAAGGAAAAACAGCTCAAACTTATTTAAAACCTGAAGATGTTAAAGCTTTAAAATCCATTATTTTATTTAGTGAAGGAAAGTCATTAAAAGAAAGCTTTGCCATAAAAGCCATTATGAAAAAAATTTACCCTCGCTTGAGTTTTTTAATTGCTCTCATTCCTAATTTTATTTTTAATAAAATATATAGATTTATTGCAAAAAGACGCTATGCTTTTTTTGGAAAAAAAGAAAGCCGATATCAAGCCTCTCAACATCAACACAAATACTTTCTTCCTTAATATTTTAATTTGAACTTTGTGTGAAAAGCTTATAAGATACAAATCTAAAAACTTTGGACATGCGGTTTGCCACAAAGCGACTTGTGGTGCATTGTGTTCAAATCCGAACTCGCTTTTAGCTTTCTATCA
>JAPORL010000111.1:7869-8804 GCA_026712605.1 Pseudobdellovibrionaceae bacterium
CTTTTGATCAAGAAACTTAAATATATGTAAATAATACTTAAAATATTAAACATACCTTTTACCACAAAGCGACTTGCAGTCGCTATGTGTTCAAATCCGAACTCAATTTGAAGCTTTTTTATTGCCTTTAGACAGATTAAAAACTTTGTAAGCTTATGTATATAATTTCCAATATTTTAGGGAAGAAAGTGAAGTTTTTGACGAATTGTATAATTTTTTATTTTACTACTATAAAAAATTAAAATAATCTATTTTATAACTATAAAACATAAAGTGAGGGCGCTATGAATAAATCTGTTATTTTTAAATGGCTTTTTTTAGATTTTAAATTTTTAAATGACAAACTCACAGAATACACTTTTTTATCTGTTAGAGTCTTAACTGGCCTTATCATGTTATTTGCTCATGGAATAGGAAAAATGATGAATTTTTCTAATATTGCTCCTAATTTCCCCGATCCTTTTGGCTTTCTAGGCTCCAGTTTAAGCTTAGCTTTAGTGGTGGGATCAGAGGTTTTTGGATCTATTTTACTCGCTTTAGGGCTTTTAACTAGGTGGTCAAGTTTTAGCTTGTTATTTACTATGTTAGTAGCCGCTTTTATTGTTCATTTACATGATCCTTTTAAAGATAAAGAATTGGCGGTTTTATATGCCTTAATTTTTTTATTTTTCACAATAAAAGGGGGCGGGAAATACAGCCTTGATTATATGTTAAAAAAGAAACTGTAAAAAAAATGAAACTAATAAAGTAATGATATAATGAAGCCACTTAGATTTTCAAGTAGCTTCATTTAGTATTGGCATTTGAAAATCTAAGTGACTTTACTATACGTTTAAGTATCTTGATCAAAAGCTTGTAAGATAAAAAGCTAAAAGCGAGTTCGGATTTGACCACGAGACATCCAGCGGACGCTTTGTGGCAAACCGCATGTTCAA
>JAPORL010000059.1 GCA_026712605.1 Pseudobdellovibrionaceae bacterium
TCTTACAAGCTTTTAATCAAGAAACTGAAATAGGAATAAATAAAACTTAAAATCTAAGTAGGGCTTTTATCAGCTTGATACTTTCACTTTAAATCAATTTTTACTAATAAAAGAGTTTAAAAATCCGAAGATTCTTTTAAAAGCTCGTCTATAATATCAGATTCAAAGGAGCGATTGGCTAAGTATTGTTTTATTTGGAGCACTGGTTTTTTATGGGAATTTTGTGAGAATTTTTGTATTAAATTTTGAGCTTTTTCTATTTCTTTTTCCTTGCTGTAAATAGGTAAAGGGAGCTCTTTACTCATTAAATAAGATTGAATGTATTTCCAGCTTTTGTTTTTTTTATTTAATGTTTCTAGTATTTTTTTGGACAATTCTAAAGGAGGTTCTAGCCAGTTTCTTTCTTTTGCCTGCTCTAAACTTTTTTCAATGATACGGCTAGAAAAAGTTTTGGAGAGTTTTTTTTTAAGTTCTTTTTCTGAATGAGAGCGATGGTTTAAATATTGACTGATTTTTTTAATAGCCTGATTTAATTGCTTTTTTTCTTTTGAATTAAGAATTGGATTAGAATTAGGATCCATCTTTTACTATATCTAAGGGTATAGAATTTTTAGATACTTCTTTCTTATCAAGTCCATTATTTTTATTATTTAATTCAATTTGTGATTCTGTATTTCTTTGACTTAAACCATTAAAATGAAGAGTCAATTTTTCAGAAGAAGGGCTAACAAGTAAGGCTTGTTCTTTAGTAATTATATTTTTTTCAAACAGTTCTATCAAATGCTGATTAAAAGACTGCATTCCCCAGACTTCTTTACTTTCCTCAATGATTTCATATAAATTAGAGGTACTCTGTTTTTCATCTTCTAAAAAAGCTCTAACTCTAGGGTTATTGATTAAGATTTCAACAACAGGGATCAAACTGCTTTGATCTTTTTTCATTATAAGTTTTTGACAGATAATAGCTCTTAAAGAGGAAGCAAATTCCATGCGAAACAGTCCTTTTTGTGAAGGCTTTACCATTCCTAGAACTCGGTGAATAGTATCAATAACATTATTTGTATGGATGGTGCTAAGAACTAAATGACCAGTATTTGATGCCGTTAAAGTGGTTTCCATAGATGAAACATCTCTTATTTCTCCAAAGAAAATAATATCAGGATCTTGTCTTAAAGCTGATTTTAAAGCCATGTTGTAATTGATATAATCTGTTCCTAACTCTCTTTGAGTTATAAGGCTTTTTTTGTCTTTTATTAAAAATTCAATAGGGTCCTCAATAGTTATGATATGCTGATTAAATTTTTGATTAATATGATTTAGCATAGCTACAATGGTTGAAGATTTTCCACTTCTTGTAGCTCCTGCTACTAAAATCAAGCCTTTTTGTTCTTCAGGATTTTGTATAACATTTTTAATAGTATTAGGTAAGTTTAGACTTTTATACGAAGGAAGTTTAAAGGGGATATTTCTTGCGACCAGTCTTAGAGTTCCTCTTTGGTAAAAAATATTAAAGCGAAAACGACCTACTCCCTCAAATCCATAAGAAAGATCCAGTTGTTTTTCTTCTTTTAGTTTATTTTTTTGAATAGTATTTAAAAAAGGCTCAATAGCATTAACAATATCAGTATTAGTTAAAGAGAATTGCTCCTTATATAAACGCATTAATTGCCCATTTTTTCGGACAAGTGGAGGAGTTCCTACTTTTAGATGGAGATCGGAAATATGATGTTGAACCATAAGTTTAAAGCATTCTTTAAGATTTAGATTCATAATTAATTTATCGGAAAAATACTGGAAAAACTAAATATTATTTAGTATTATTGTGAAAATTTGATACCAATTAAGAATTTTTATACTAAATAGGTTAAAAAAATAAAATAGGGCTTTTCAATTGAATGTTCCAACACATCTTTTAAAAAAAATTCATAAATATTTTTATAATTCCAAAGAAAGCCTATCAGTGGCTGAAAGTTGTACAGGAGGACTTTTAAGTTTCTGGCTGACAGAATTGCCGGGTTCTTCCCGATATTTTAAAGGGGGTATAGTTGCTTATCAAACAGTTGTTAAAGTGGAGCAGTTAGGTCTTTCTTCTCAAAAAATCAAACAAGAAGGTCTAGTAACTCCGAATTGTGTGCGTTATATGGCTCAAAGCATTAAAAATCAATTTAAGTCCGATTGGTCTTTATCTATTTCTGGAGTTGCAGGACCCTCTAAAGGTGATAGAGGTGAAAATGTTGGAAAAATTGCTTTTTCTGTTTGCTCACCAGATACTGTCAGAAGTCTTGTTAAACAGTTTAATGACATAAATCGTCAAAATTTAAGATATAAAGCTTCATTTTTTGCTTTAGATTTTCTCATTTCTGAGTTTAAATAATTGAGTCTTAAGTTTGTCAAAAAATACTATAAGGGGGTAAAAATGGCTACAATTGAGAATAAAGGGAAAGAAAAAGCTTTGAGTCTAGCAATAGCTTCTATTGAAAAGCAATTTGGCAAAGGCTCTATTATGAAATTAGAGCAAGGTAAAAGTTTATTTGAAAATGTTCCTGTTTATAGTACAGGCTCTTTGACTTTAGATAAATCTTTAGGCATTGGAGGTTTGCCCAAGGGTCGTATCGTAGAGATTTACGGTCCAGAAAGCTCTGGTAAGACAACCTTAGCTCTTAGCACAGCCGCCCAAGCACAGAAAGCGGGTGGAACAGTCGCTTTCGTGGATGCTGAACATGCTTTGGATATTTCTTATGCTACTAAATTAGGTGTGAATGCCTCTGATATGTTGATTTCTCAGCCCGATACAGGGGAACAAGCTTTGGAAATTACAGAGACTCTTGTTCGTTCAGGGGCTGTGGATTTGTTAATTGTAGATTCTGTAGCGGCTTTGACTCCAAAAGCTGAAATTGATGGAGATATGGGAGATAGTCATATGGGTTTACAAGCTCGTTTGATGTCTCAAGCTTTAAGAAAGCTGACTGGTTCTATAAACCGTAGTCAGACCTTAGTTATTTTTATCAATCAAATTCGTATGAAAATTGGAGTTATGTTTGGGAACCCTGAAACAACAACAGGAGGAAATGCTTTAAAATTTTATTCTTCAGTTCGCCTAGATGTAAGAAGAATTGCCAGCCTTAAAAAAGGGGATGAAATTATAGGAAATCGTACCTTAGTTAAAGTTGTTAAAAATAAAATGGCGGCTCCTTTTGCTAGAGCAGAATTTGATTTACTATACAATGAAGGAATTAGTCAGTCAGGAGAGCTTTTAGATTTAGCTTTAAAAGAAAATGTGATCGAAAAATCGGGTTCTTGGTTTAGCTTTGAATCTGAAAAATTAGGTCAGGGAAGAGATGCTGTGCGTTTGGCTATTAAGTCTCAAGCGAATTTAAGAAATAAAATTCAAAAGGCTTTAAAAAAAGCTTATGATCAGTCAAATATTATGGCTAAGCCTAAAGTAAGCACTTCTGTAAAAAAACATTAACTTTGAATTTGAAAACAAAGTGACTGAAATTGACTTTATAGCAAAAGCCTATGTCTGAAGATTTAAGCTTTATTTATAAGAGTTTAAGTTTCTTGATTAAAAGTTTGTGAGATAAAAAGTTAAAAGCGGGTTCGGATTTGAACTGAATAGCGACTGTAAGTGGCTTTGTGGCAAAGTCTATGTCTGAAGATTTAAGCTTTATTTATAAGAGTTTAAGTTTCTTGATTAAAAGTTTGTGAGATAAAAAGTTAAAAGCGAGTTCGGATTTGAACAAAAAGCGACTGAAAGTCGCTTTGTGGCAAACCGCATGTTTGAGTTTTTAATTTTTTATCTCACAAACTTTTAATCAAAAAACTTAAATAATATTTTGTAGTTTTTTCACCGTCTTTGTATTAAAAAAAAGAAATGAAAAAACTATCAGACAAATCAGCTATGGCTTTAGCTATTAAAGAGGCTCAAAAAGGAATTGGTTTTGTTTCTCCTAATCCACCTGTCGGCTGTGTCATTTTAAATAAAAACAGAGAATTTTTATCCAGTGGTTTTTATTCTCATTATGGAGCTATTCATGCAGAAATGATGGCTCTTAACAAAATAAAAGATAAAAAACAGCTTGAAAAAGCCCATCTGTTTGTTACCTTAGAGCCTTGTTTTCATTTTGGTCAAAACCCTCCTTGTGTAGATCATTTGATAAAATACTCTTGGGCCAGTTTGACTTACGGTGTAGCAGACCCTAATCCTAAAACCAATAAAAAGAGCATTAAAAAATTAAAATCAAAAGGCTTTAAATTAAAAAAATCCATTTATTTTAAGGAAAGTTTGCACAGACTTTATGAAGCCTTTGCTTTAAATATGAAGAAAAATCAAACTTTTTTTGCTTTAAAAATAGCCAGCTCTTTGGATGGTGTGGTTGCTTTTAATCATGGTGAAAGTCAGTGGATTACTGGTTTAAAAGCTAGAAACTTAGCTCATCAATTGAGGTCTGGCTTTTCTGCTATTTTAATAGGTGTAAATACTTTTTTACAAGATAATCCTAGATTGAACTGTCGTATAAAATCAAAAAAAAGCATACAAAATAAGGTGATTATTTTAGATCCTTTTGGCTATTCTTTTTCTCTTATTGAAAGATCCCATTTAGCTCGTGTTAGATCAATAAAAGATATTTATATAGTGAGCCAAAAAAAACCAAAAAAGCCTCATAAATTTCAACATATCTATAGTAAAAAAAGCCCTTTTGATTTAAAAGCACTGGGAAAAACTCTTTATAATAACAATATTCCTTCTGTTTTAGTAGAAGGGGGAGCGGATACACTCACTCAATTTTTAAAGCAAAAAATAGCTAGTAGATTATATTATTTTATAAACCCTTGTCTGTTGGGAGGAGAAAAAGCTTTGTTTTGGACAGAAAAATTAAATATAGAGAATCTAAAATCAAAAAAATATCTTAAATCTTTAGAAATTTTAGATAATGGAGAGGATATATTTATAACAGGACTTATATTTTAAATAAAGCTTAAAAAATATTTATATATTTTTTTTAAAAAACCGATAAAACTTTTAGTTATGAATTCCAATAAATTAAAAGTCTTAGTTGTTGATGATGATAAAAAATTTCTAACAATAATGAAACAAAGCTTAGAAAGTAAGAACTGTGATGTTACTTGTGTTTCGGATGGTTTTAAAGCTATTTCTTTACTTGTTAATCAGCCCTATCAGCTTGTGTTTATAGACTGTGTTTTATACTCTCATAAAGGTACAGAGATTGTTCAGGAAATAAGAGAAGTTCTTGGAAACTCTGTTCAAATTATTTTAATGAGTGGAGTTATTCCTGAAAAAAGTCTTTCTAGTTATATTGATGTTGGTATTTGTGATTTTTTATCTAAACCTATTTCTGATAAGGAGCTAGAGCAAAATTTAAGAAAAGTTAAAGAAAAGCATGTTTATGGCAGTAAAAACAATATATTAGTTAAACTTTTTAGTCATAACATCCCTTTTATTCAAAAACTTAAACTTTTAGTTTCTTTACAAAAAATTAAAGACTATGAATTATTTTTTTATTTAAGTACTGCATTAGCTAGTAAAGATTCTATTTATCTTAAGTTTACATTTAATAATAAGAATCACGAAATTTTTATAAAAGATGGAAACATTATAGATTATAAATGTAATGACGCTAATATGTTCATACAGAGATTGGTATCCAAAAAAATTGTAGATGATAATGATATTGTTCAATTAGTAGGACTTAATGAAGATAAGATTGTTAAGTCTTTAATTAACAATTGTATATTGAGCGCAGGTCAACTTTTTGATCTTAAATATGAGTTATTAATTGAAACCTTAAAAGAAATCACTCCTGGAATGGAAATCTCTGTGAATTTTAACTTACAGTCTTTTTCTTCTAAAGATCATTTTATATTGTTAGAGCAAGGTGAGTACTCTGATATAGTTTTTCTATTTTTAAAGCAAAGGTTTAATAATCAACTTTTTTCTATTTTTAGTGAAGATATAATGGATAAACATATTATTTTTAATGAAACAAAAGGCTTGGATTATTTTCCTGAAATGTCTGATTTTGTAGAAGATCTCAAAAGAGGAATGAAATTAAAAGGTATCTATGATCAGTATATAAATGATAAAAATTTATTTTGTTTTTATATAATTTATGTTTTATTAAAAGGTAATGCCTATCTATCAGGAGATAATATTAATTTCAGACATAATTATCTTAAAGAAAGATATGAAAAACTATATAAATTTATAACTAAAACTAAAACAGCTAGAGAAGTCTTTGTAAAATTATCAGAAAGCCCTATGATGCAAAGCACTAACCAGACTTATTTTAAAAATCTTTTTAATAGTTTTATAAAATACAATCACCCAGATAAAATAGATAATTTACCTGAATCCATTTTGGATTTAGTAAACAAGACAATTATTGCTTTACAGAATAAATATGAGAGAGAATTTGATCCGAAATTAATGATGGAAATTGAAAAAAAGAGTAAAGAAAAGCAAATAAAACAGGAAATTTTATTAACTGAAAAAAAGAAAATTATTGAAAGGGATTTAGAAACTAAATCTTATCAAAAAGCTTATTCCTTATTAAAAGATATTCCTGTAAGGGTATTAGATAAGGAAACAGATTGGCAATTAATTTATTTATGGGTACACTTTAAAGATAAAAATTTGTTTGAAAAAAACAAAACAGAAGTACATAGGTATATGAAAGTTATACAAGCTCAAAAACGAGATCTTCAAAGTAATAGATTATTTTATTTTGTATTAGGTTTATATTGTCTAAATAAGGGTTCTCATATAAGAGCGAATAAACATTTTAAGCGAGCTAAAGAATTGGATCCTTCTTTTCAACCTGTTTATTCTGAAATAAAAGATGTTTCTATTGAATTGCTCAAACAAAAAAAGAACGCTCAGACTTTTGTTGATAAATTAAAGAATTTGAGATTTAATAACATTAGCTCTGAACTTAAAAATAAGAAAAAAAAGAAGGTAAGCTAGTTTCTGCTAGATAATGTCAGCACAATTCCATTTTTTATGATTTTTTGAACATCCTTAGGTGGTGATGGAAAAGGTTCAGCTCCTTCTATAGCTTTTAAAACAAAACTGTCAAATTGTTTATTGTTGGATTCTTTTAATATTTGTTTATCTATTATTTGACCCCTTTTGTTTATTCTAATTTCTACTTGAGCGCTTAGGCTTTGATTTGTTAAGTAGGCTGGAAGGTTCCATTGTCTTCTAACTTGGCTTAAAACTTGATTTGCATATAAAGAAATTGTTGATAACTGTTCTGTTGTTAAAATCTCTTTTCCATCTTCCGTTCCTTTAGATAGTTTATTGCCTTTAAGGGCTGTTTTCTTTTTTAAAGGTTCTTTATCTGGCGCTAAAGTCTCTTTTTTGTCTTCTGTTTTTTTAGATAATTTATTGTCTTTAGGGGCTGTTTTCTTTTTTAAAGATTTTTTAATGCTTTTTGTTTTTGATTTCTTCTTTTTTTTTGGAACTATAACTGTTTTGGATTTTTGTTTTTTTACTTTTACCTTTGAAATCGGATCTGGCAGACCAATTTTATCAATTTGGATAGAGTTTTGTATCAAAAGCTTTTTATCTTTTTTAACTAAAAAAGGCAAGCTTTTAGAGCTTATCAAAAGGATAATTATAAATAAGTGAAATCCCAAAGATAGGACAATAAAAAATGAAAAAGTTTTATTTTTAAAATTTATTTTCATTAGATGATATTCAGTTATTGTGTAACAGTAATCAAACTAACATTGTTGATTCCACCTGATTTAATTTCAGCTAAAATTTGAGCAACAATTCCATAAGGGACTCTTTTATCAGCTTGTAAATAAACAGCTTTAGAAGTCCTATATTCAAATAAGGCAGAAATTTTTTCTTTTAAATCATTTAAAGGAATAGATTGATTGCCAATATAAATTTTTTGATCTTTTTTAACTTTGAGTATAAAAGGATCTTTTTCAATTTTAGCTCCTTGAGTTTTTTTGGTTTCAGGAAGAGCAATATTAACACCTTGGTTAAGCATAGGCGCTGTTACCATAAAGATAATAAGTAAAACCAGCATAACATCTACAAAAGGAGTAACATTAATTTCGCTCAGTAAAGCTCTCCTTTTATTTGACTGTTTTGAGCTTATTTCCATAGCTTATTCCTGATCTTGAAAAAAATTTCTTTTTACAATATTTAAAAAATCAGTTGAGAAATTATTAAAATCTAGTTCAAATTTTCTAACTTTAGATAAATAGCTATTATAGGAAATAGAAGCTGGAATAGCGGCAAAAAGGCCTATTCCCGTAGCTAATAAAGCCTCTGCTATACCAGGTGCAACAACACTTAAGCTTGCAGAACCCATGACAGCAATTTTATTGAAAGAGTTCATGATTCCAAAAACTGTCCCAAATAAACCAATAAAAGGACCACTACTTCCTACTGTAGCAAGGATACCTAAACCATTTTCTAGTAAAGAAAGTTCTGATTCACAAGCCTTTCTTAAAGCTCTTTCTATATTGTCTAGACTTTTTAATGAAGTGACTGAGCTACTATCTTTTTTACTGGTTTTTACAATTTTTTGCATTTCGTTATAACCACTAATGAAAATTTGAGCTAGAGAGCTATTTGATTGAGATCGGGCTTTTGTGTAGATTTCTTCAAAAGAGCCATCTTGTAAAAAAACATTTTCAAAAGGGATATTTGTCAATTGAGCTTGTTTAAAAAAAGAATATTTTTGAAAAATA
>JAPORL010000248.1 GCA_026712605.1 Pseudobdellovibrionaceae bacterium
TAAGATACAAAGCTAAAAACTTTGGACATGCGTTTTGCCACAAAGCGACTTGCAGTCGCGTTGTGTTCAAATCCGAACTCGCTTTTAGCTTTGTATCTTACAAGCTTTTGATAAGAAACTTAAACATGTGATTTATAACTAAGATCTAAAATTTATTATATAAATTTATAAAACTTCCAATTTATTTGAATTTTATTATTTAGATTGAGAAAGGGCAGGGATAAGATCAAGCTCTTTTTTAAAATAATCTTTAAAGGATACTGTAGAAAGTGTAAAATTTTTCATGTCTTTCAGCTGAGATTTTATAGAGGGGTGTCCATAAATAATAATTTGAAGAGGGTTTAATAAAATAAACTCTTTGATACCTTTATTTACTTCTTCTAGGGAAATATCGTCTATTGTTTTTGTATAATTATCTAAAAAATTAGAATCTAATCCTAAATAATAATTATAGTAGACTGTTTGATAGAGTTTATCTGCTGGAGTTTCTGTTCTTACTAGAAAATATATTTTGGTAAGTTGTTTAGCTGTGTTTAGCTCTTTTGGAGTTACTCCTTCTTTTTTTAATTTATTTAGGATAATAAGGCTTTGTTTTAAAAACTCTTTAACAGAAGAGGTTTTAGTTCCTCCAGATATATCAAAAAAACCATACAGTTTTCCCATATTTACAGAAGAGTGGGCTGAATAAGTTAAGCCTCTTTTTTCTCTTAATTCATCAAATAAACGGGAAGTCATGCTCCCTGATCCTAAGATGGTGTTAGCTAATCTAAAAATTAAAAATTGTCTGGGATTTTTTGTAGGGAAAGGAAATAATTTATAGGCCAGACGAACTTCAGCTTGAACCAAATCTTCATTGGTTACTAATTTTATTTGAGCTTTTAAATCAGGAAGAGTAATTGAATGTGAATCTTCATCTTCATGAGAAAAATTTTTATTCATAAAAGATACAGCTGATTTTTTAATATTTTTATCAAAATTGCCAATAATCATCAAAATAGGATTGCCTTTTATATAATGTTTTTTATAGAAATTTTTTATATCTTCTAATTTTATTTTGGAAAGAGAAAGTAAATTTCCGATAGAAGATTTTGCTGAAGGTCCTTTAAATAAAGTATTTCTTAATATAGTGTTTGCGACAAAATCTGATTCATCTAAATTATTAGCTCTTCGTTCAATAAACTGTTTTCTTAAAATTTCCATTTCAGAAGATTCAAAATTAGGACGGCTTATTATTTTTTTAAATAAGTTATAAAGCTTTTCTTGATGCCAGCTTAAACCTTTAATAGAAAAATAAGCCATTTGCCGGCCGACTTCTACAGAAAATTCTGTCCCCAATTTATTCAGTTCTTCTTGAAGCTTTTCTGAGCTTAAACCGCCAGCGCCTTGATCCAATAGATAAGCAGTGAGCTGAGCTAAACCGCTTTTATCTTTTAAATCGTAATCTGATCCTGCTTTTGGGAACATGATACTGAATTGAATATAGGGCAGACTATCATCTTTAAAAAATAAAATTTTTGAACCTGATTTCACTTTAATTTCTTTGTAGTTTGAACTTCGCCAACTGTTGCACGAATTAAGAGTCATAAATAACACAGTCATTAAAAATAAGACAATATATTTTCTTTTCATTACTAGATCTTTGTTTTTAAAATAATATAATTTGATTTTTGTGGAGTTAAATATTTTTCTCCAACCCTTTTAATAAACTCAGGGGAAAGATCCTTTATAATATCCAGTTTTTCATACATTTTTTTATAGTCATTAAAACTGATTTCATAACCAAATAAATCTCTTGCTCTGGATCGGCTTCTTTTAAGAGAGTAAATCATATCATTCATGTAAATATTTTTTACTTTTTCTATAGATTTTTTGTTTAAATTGAGATCAATTCCTTTATTTAGTTCTTCTAGGATGGATTTTTTTATTATTTCTTCTTTTGATATGTCTAAAAGAGGGTAAAAAATATAAAAAACTCCATAATGATAGAGATCTATCACACCTAAATAAATAGAAGAGAGAAGCTTTTTTTGACGAACAAATTTTTTATAAAATACGGAAGATTCTCCTGTTCCTAAAATTTGAGATATAAATTCTAAGGCATAAAATTCTTTAGTTCCTAGAGGAGGACCTAAGTATGAAAAAGTGGCCATAGAAGATTGGACTTTTTTACTAATTTCTCTAGACCTTGCTTTAATTTGTTTGGGTTCTTTAATATTAATTTCTGTAGGAATTTGTTTTGTTTTTAAGTTTCCAAAATATTTATTTATCAAGGTTTTAGCTTTTTTAGCTGAAAATTTTCCAGAAATTACAAGGACAGCATTGTTCGGAGAATAATAAGTTTTATACCATTTATTTAGGTCTTCTAAGCTGTATTTAGCAATGTCTTCAGAATAACCAATAATCGGCCAGCGATAAGGATGTTTTTCAAAGAGTTGATCAAATAAGTTTTCAAATAAAACCCCTGTAGGGCTGTTATCAATTCTCATCAATCGCTCTTCTTGAACAGCTCCTCTTTCTTTATTTAACTCCTCTTGTGTAAAAGTAAGTTGAGTCATTCTATCTGATTCTACATCTAAAATAAGCTCTAATTTGTCAGGAGGAAAAGTGCCAACATAAGCTGTATAATCTCTTGAAGTGAAGGCATTTACACTGACAACACCATTTTCTGAAAAGATTTGATCAAAGTTAGGGTATTTTTTAGTTCCTTTAAACATAAGATGTTCAAACATGTGAGAGATTCCTGTAATCCCTTTTCTTTCATGACGGCTTCCTACTTTAAAACCTAAAATATAAGAGGCTGTGTTTAGTTTTTTATCAGGATTTAAAAGAACAGTTAAACCGTTCTTCAATTTGTATTTTTCAACAGGTAGATTAATATGAGAGGATAAATTGTTAGCTTGAGCTATATTAAACGACATAATATTCATTAAAAATAAAGTTGAAAAAATTACTGCCTTTGTTATGAGCTTCATTTATAAATGAAAAACTTAACATTATTGATAAATTAAGGCAATATAAACTTAGCTTACAATGTTTATTTAAAATTGTTTTTTAGTTTAAAAAATCTTAGAAAATTAGAGTTTTGACTTTTTTTTTATTTTTTAATAAAAATATAAGGAAAGAAATCATTATGAATGTGATTGAGATTAGTTGTCCAGCTAAAACTTTTATTATAGGCGAGTATGCCGTTTTAGATAAAGGGCCTGCTATTGTTCTTAATACGAGTCCTCGTTTTATCTGCCGAGTTCAAAAAACCTCCTCTGGAAATGAAATTGATTTATCTGAAAATAGTCCAGCTGGTCAGTGGATAAGAAAACATCCTCAAGACTTTCAGTCTGTTCAATTAGAGTGGCTTAATAACAATAAAGTAAAAGGAGGTTTGGGATTTTCTTCCGCTCAATTTAATATTTTATATGCCTATAGTTTTATTTTAAGAGAAGGTCATATTGATCAGATAACTCCTCAAGAAATTTGGCGAAATTATCGCAATCTTAAATTTAATGGTTTTATCCCAAGCGGAGCCGATGTTATTACTCAATGGGTTGGAGGAGTAACAGTTTTTGAGCAATCTCCTTTATCTATAGAGACCTTAACTTCTTCTTTACCCGATTTAGAATGTTTGGTTTTAAGAACAGGGGATTATTTTGAAACCTATAAATATTTAAAAAATTTTGAATTAGGAGATGTTTCAGATTTAAAAAAAATTTCTCAATCCGCTGTATCAGCTATGAGGGAAAAAGATGAAGCCTCTTTTATTTGCGCCATTAATGACTATAGAAGCGCTTTAAAAAGAAAAAACTACATAACTGCTAAAAGTGAAGAGATTTTAAATCGTTTGGAAAAAGTGAAAGCTATAAAAGCTATAAAAGCTTGTGGCGCCATGGGAGCTGAAACTTTGATCGTGTTTTATCATAGACAAGATGAAGAAGAAGTAATAAATGAAGTGTCTTTTTTAGAAACTGTAGCCACAGCTAAGCAGATTACTTATGGTGTGAATTTTAATAAAATCACAAAACGATCGGAGGTATTTAATTGAGTTGGTCAGCTGTTTCTCCTTCTAATATAGCCTTTATAAAATATATGGGAAAGATTAGTCATCCTTGTAATCAGCCTGATGAAAAGAGTCCTGAAGAAGCTTTGCATTTTGAACAACTTCAAAAATCTCCTGAAACCACTTTGTCTGAATACTTGCATATACCCATTGATCTGGCTTCTCATTTGTCAAAAGAGGATGAAGAGTTGTTTTGGTTTAAAAACTTTGCCATTAATTCAAGTCTTTCTTATACATTGAAACACTTTGTCACATCAGTTCATATTGAATCCTCTCAATATAAAGACAGCTGGGAGCCTTATAAAGAAAATCCTTTTAAAAATAAAAATTTATACCGTTCTTCAAAAAACTTATCTATGGATTTTTTTCTTTCAAATGTTGAACAAAGAAAGTTTTTAAATTTTTTTCAATTTTTAAAAAGATTTTTTATGATTTCAGGATACTATACTATTTCTTCTCAAAATAATTTTCCAAAATCTATTGGTTCAGCTAGTTCCGCTTCTAGTTTTTCTGCCTTAACATTAGCTGTTTATAAATTGGCTAGAGAAAAATCCTCTTTGCCTCCAGATAAATTTAAACAAATAAAAGTCCAAGAGCTGGCTCATTTAAGTCGTGTCGGTTCTGGTTCCGCTTGCCGATCTTTGTTTTCGCCTTGGTGTTTGTGGGAAGGCTATAAGATAAATTCTCTTGAATATTCATGGAATCATTTGTTGCATCAGTTAATTTTAATTGATTCTAAAAATAAAAAAATCAGCTCTACAAAAGCGCATCATAAAATTGAAACTAGTCCACAATTTTTAAAAAGAGCAGATAGAGCGAATAAGAGATTGTTAGCTTTAAAAGCTTCTCTTAATTTAGAGGATTGGAAAACAAGCTTTAAAATTTGTTATGAAGAGTTTTTAGATATACATTCTTTATTTGAAAGTTCTAAGCCTCCCTTTTCTTATAGGGTAAAGCAAACCCAAAAAGTTTTAGATTATATCACTCAATTTTGGGAAAAATATAAAGATGGTCCTTTAGTGACTATGGATGCGGGTTCTAATATTCATCTTTTTTATAGAGAAAATCAAAGTAAGCATAGAGAACAAATTTTGCAAGATTTATCTGACTTTACTATTTTATCTTCTTTATAAAAAACTCATATTAAAAGATTGTAAGATACAAATCTAAAAACTCGGACATGCCTTTTGCCACAAAGCGACTTACAGTCGCTATTGGTTTAAATCTGAACTCTATTTTGAAATTTGTGTGAAAAGCTTGTAAGGGACAAAGCAAAAAACTCAAACATGCGGTTTGCCACAAAGCGACTTACAGTCGCATTGTGTTCAAATCCGAACTCGCTTTTAGCTTTGTCCCTTAAAAGCTTTTGATATAATTTAAAATAAATATGAAGGAACAATATTATTTTCGTCGAAAAAATCCACTATATTACACCTACCACCACTACAGCTAACTTCTTCTGATAAATATTGTGGAAAGTAAGCTTTAGAATTACTTCCAAGGGCGAATAATCTTTTCTTCAGAAAAATCTACTATATTACAATTAAAGTTCGTAGTACCAATACAGCTAACTTCTTCTGATAAATATTGTGGATAGTAAGCTTTAGAATTACTTCCAAGTTTTATTTCTATATTTATTTTAGATTTATCATAGGGTAATGCAAATGGGTATACAATAAAGGTACGTTTATAATTACCACCTTTTAAACTTTCATAAATACCATTTTCTTTAATAAGATGACATTTTTTATTATGAATACATGTCTCAAGATCTATTAAAAGATCGAAAAAGCTTTCATCACAAGAAGGGTCCGGACCTACTATACAATATAGTATTTTTTCCGCATATTCCTCCAAACCTACAAAGCCAGTAGGTTTATTTTCATTTATACGCTTAACAAACTCCATAGAGCAAGTAGAAACTTCCATGGTCTGATCTTGAGTTAAAGGTATATATTTTCCTGCTTTTTTCTTTTTACAAGATAGTCCAATATATCCGGCTAATATTTCTTTTAATATTTCTTGATTTTTTGGAATAAAGGGAGGAGAGTTAGAGCTAGCTAGATTTCTACTTTCTTGTTCATTTTCAGAAAGTTCAGCTTTTTTAATAAAATGGCAGGAAGAAAAAGTTATAAAGATGATAATGAGAAAAAAATTTCTAAACATATTTTCAAATATAAAAAATATTTAATTAAAATCAACTTCTTTTTTTGAAAACTACACTATTTTTTACATAATAATAAATTCTTTTTTATTATACCAATAGTCAGAAGGATTCCACTCAAACCCCCTTTTTTTAAGCAAAAATACTAGCTATCCATAAAAATTCTCATGAATCATCAAAGACTAAAGCTTTGTAACTAATAGATAGGCTGTGGAAAAATGCATATTTAAGCTTTGTCCCTTACAAGCTTTTGATAAAGAAACTTAAATACTTATAAATAAAGATTAAAAGCTCAGGCATGTGTTTTTTTAAAAGTTACAATTTTTTTAAGTAGTATCTATTTTTTTATCTTTTTTTTCTTCAAAAGGATAAAAAACTTTTACAGAGCCTTTTTCACATTTCCAAAGAGACTTTTCTAAATTTTCTATGACATCATTCATTTTTGTTTCACAAAAAGTGAGCCACCTTCCACTGGCAATAAGTTTATCTTTTCCTTTTACATTATAAAAAACAGCGCACTTTTTTTCTTCAGGGAAATAATGCATACGGAGTGTTCTATTTTTAATTTGAGTGGCTGTTTTGTAAGAACACAAATAAAAACTTTTTGTATTTAATTCTAGAGCATTAACAGAAAAAGAAAAATTAATTAAAATCAGCCAGATCACTTTTTTAAGGCTTGTTTTTTGGATTTTTTATAAGGCTTAGGTTCAGCGGATTTTACAAGTTTAACATTAGAATAATCAATAAGACCTTCCATTTTTTGAATGCCTTTTTCTTTATCAAAATTAGTTTGAACTCTTACATTTTTCACTCTAATTTTTTGTTTGAAAGGCAAAATCTCCAAAACAGCTCCTTTTTTTCCTTTATCACCTCCTGTAATAACTTGCACTTCGTCTCCAACCTTAATTTTTAGTTTCATTAGAACCTCTTTTTTGTGTCTTTTTTAGAATTTCTTTTTTTACTTTTAAAGCGCGAGATGAAAGCAGATTATTTTTTTGCTTCATTATAAAAATGTCAAAACTTCCCAGTTTATCTATGTGACGAATAGCATGGGTAGAGACTTTAAATTGTAAGGATTTTTTCAATTGGGAGCTAAAAAATCTTTTAGATTGAATATTGGCAAAGCTTCTAGATTTAGTTTTGATATTGGAATGACTTACCAAGTTTTTAACTCTCGTCTTTTTGCCACTTAATTCACATATTGCCATTTTGATACCTTTTAATTTAGATTTTATTTACTATCAACTTTTTTTCTATTTAGCAACTGGTTTTTCAGAATTTTTTTAGGATTTTTTGGAGAAGTTAAATATGTAATTCTCAATTCTTTCTTTTTTTATGTTTTTCCTGTTGGACTATTCAAATTGTTTGAAGAGTTACTTTTTTTGAGTTAATCAAAATTTTTCTAAGAACTGTTATTTCTGACTTTTTCGGAGCTTATTCCGAAAAAATTATGACTTTTTCGTCATGTGCTCCAAAAAAGTCTTGAACTTTTATCCTAATGGTATAAAATTGCGTTCTCTTAAATGGCTGATTAAATGGTAAAAACTTTAAAAGTGTCTTGTCTAAGCTTCTCTTTATTTTTGAGTTTTTTTGTGTTTTGATTTTTTAGAATTAATATTGAGTTTTTTTTGTTTGCTTTTAATAAAAGATTGTTTTTCTAGCTTTTTTATTTCTTTATCAAAATCTGATTCAAATAATTTATCTTGAATGATACGATATTTTTCAAATTCGCTTTCTGCAAATTTCTTGGCTAAGTCTTTACTGATTTTTCCAGCCTTTTTTAAAATTGGTCTTTCATTAAATGCAAGAAACTGATCTAAGCGTTTAGACCAGTCTTCCATTGTCATAGGGATTTTTCTTTTTGCTCTATCTTCAGCCAAATCTAAATAAGCACTCACTATTCGGCTCATTGACTCCAGTTCTTTCCCTGTTAAGTAATTTTTAGCAATAGCCACATCTGTTTTTAATATTTTTCCTGTTGGACTATTTTCCCAACTACTAAGCCCCATGTCTTTTTTCTTACTGCTAGCTCTTTGTTTTATAAGCTCTCCAGCTGTTTGACCATGAATAGCGTAGTGAAGTTTATTTTGAACCTTAGCAAAAAACTCCTGAGTCATAGGAGCTGACTTATTATAGTCTATACTGGTTGAATAAATATCTGTAACTTTTTGATAAAACCGCCTTTCACTGAGTCTTATCTCTCTAATTTCAGCCAGTAAATGCTCAAAATAATCTTCATTTATAAAAGCCCCATTCTCCATCCGTTTTTTATCTAAAACATAGCCTTTTATAGCAAAA
>JAPORL010000108.1:0-7508 GCA_026712605.1 Pseudobdellovibrionaceae bacterium
ACTAAAAAGGTTATTATGGCAACAATGGTTCAAGGAATACGAATGGCTCTTCATTATGGAGAGAAGCATCTGGATTTAAAAGATATTTTTGGTCAAGATGTAGGGCCTCCTTTGGGAGGAGTTTTTACAGCTACTCAAGGTTTAAAAAAAGCATGGAATACTCCTTTAGATGAAAAGGGAATTGTTGGCACAGCTATTGGAATTGCTATGACAGGGCAAAGATGTGTTGCTGAAATTCAATTTGCTGATTATATTTTTAATACTATTGATTTGTTGAAATTAGCAGGAAATAATTTGTGGTGCAGTTATGGTCAGTTTCCACTTCCTTTAGTTTTGATGACTCCCAATGGGGCAGGGATTCATGGCTCTATTTATCATAGTCACAGTTTTGATAGCTGGGCTGTAAGAATCCCAGGATGGAAAGTGGTTAGCCCTTCTAATGCTTTAGATGCCTATGGTTTAATGATATCTGCTATTTTAGATCCTAACCCCATTTTATACTTAAAGCCAAAAGCTTTATTGAGAGTTAAATGTAAAGATAAGATTCCTGGAGAGCCTGAAGATGAAAAGGAGCTTAAAAAGAGAATTGATGCCCCTATAGGATCTCATAGACAAAACTGGAAGCCTGATTGGCCTTCTCTTGAAGAGTATAAAGTTCCTATTGGAAAAGGAAAGATCACACAGGAGGGAGAAGATATGACATTGATAAGTTTTGGACGATCTTTTTATTTGTGTGAACAAGCTCTTAAAAGTATAGAAAATATTAGTGTAGAGTTAATTGATTTGAGAAGTTTATATCCTTATGATTGGCAATTAATTAAAAACTCTGTTCAAAAAACAGGACGAATTCTTATAGTTAATGAAGATACAGAGGTGGGTAATTTTGCAGAGCATTTATCTTATAGGATTGTTCAAGAGAGCTTTTATCATCTTTTAGCTCCTCCTGTTGCTTTGTCAGGAAAGCAGTTACCTGGTGTAGGTTTAAACCCTAATTTAGAGCATGCTACTATTCCTCAAGTGGATGATATTCAAAACGAAATAAAAAAACTTACTAATAGCTCTTGGTGATTTATTTTTAAATTTTGCTATTGAAAAGTTTGTAAGATACAAAGCTAAAAACTTTGGACATGCGTTTTGCCACAAAGCGACTTGCAGATGCTATGTGTTCAAATCCGAACTCCTTTTTAGCTTTGTATTTTACAAGCTTTTGATCAATAAACTTAAATAGATATAAAGGAATCTTAAAAACTTAAAAATGCCTTTTATCATAATATTTTCAGATTTTTAATCAAGACAATTAAATATATCTATTCAAAGGAATATTGCATATTAAGTCTAAGAGCTTTTTCAGGAGGACTTTCTCTTCGTGAGTGAGTGCTATCCATCCAAATTAATTGAATGTGGGGAATCTGTTTAGCTACTCTATTTAATATAACAGGCTCATTTTCAAAAAATAAAATTATATCAAAGTTCTCATTAAGCTTTTTTAAATGTTGTGTTTTGTATTCAGAATCATCTTGTTCAGTAACTGTTTTCATTATGAGATAAGATTCTTTTTTTAAAGGAAATTCCCATTTATTTAAGGATTGAATAGTGCCTTCATACATAGTTTTATAATTTCTAGCTGTTAAGTAATAGATTTGGGCTTGGAATTTTGAAATAGATTGGACAAAATTAACACAGTTGTTATAAGGCCGATCTAAATGGAGATAATCATTTGAGAAAAAGCCTTTTTTCCAAGTTTTAGAAATAGTTTTTACCACTTCTTCTTCCGGGTGAAAGCCATAACGACTCATAATTTCAGGAATAGACCAGTCCGTTTCTGTAACTTGAATATCTTTCAATTTTTTTAAATACTTTTCAAATTTTTGACAAAAACTGCTTTCTTGAAGACAGCTTTCAATTAAAGCTTGTGTTCTATATTTCATACAAAAAAGTGTGGAATCTATATCAAATACAAAAAGACTTTTTTGCTCTTTAGCAATTTTTATTAAATCTTTAAATTTAGTTTTAGAGTTTTTTAAAGACATAAATGCTTTTTACCTCTGAATGTCCAAAATGTTAAGATAAAGTATTATTTTTTTAAAAACTGGACTTGCTTATTGAGAAATCTAAACCTAAGTATATAGTATGGGGTTTAAAATACTACTTGCAGGTAATGTATCTTTAGACAAAGAAGAGTTTTTTGAAAAAGCTCGCTCTGTTTTTGATTTTATCATAATGCAGTTTCCTACTTTTTGGAACTATACAATATTTAGTATAGACAAAGTTCCTATTACAATTGGGAATTTAATTTTTGGATTTGTCTTTGTTATAGTAGGTTATTTAGGGATCCGAGTCTTTGTCTATCAAGTGGATAAAAGAATTTTATCTCATTTTGATATAGATATTCCTCATCGCTACACAATTAGACTGTTTTTATCTTATTTTTTATTTTCTATTTTATTTTTATTAACTTTGTATTTTATAAAAGTCCCTCTCACAGTTTTTACTTTTATAGGTGGAGCTTTAGCTTTAGGAATTGGTTTTGGAGCTAAAAATATTATGAATAATCTATTATGTGGAGTCGTTATAGTGACTGAACATCCCATACGAGTGGGAGATTTAATTGAAGTGGATAATCTTTTAGGTGTAGTTGAGAATATTGGTTTTCGCGCTACAGTTGTGAAATCTTTAGAAAATACTCATATTCTTATCCCTAATAGTATTATCTTAGAAAGCAATGTTTTGAATTGGACTTTATCTGATAAAGTCATTCGCTCTACAGTTAAATTGAGTGTTAGTTATGGTTCTCCTATTGAAAAAGTAAAAAAAATTCTTCTCAAAGTTGCGCATGATCATAAAAGTGTTTTAACTTACAATAAACATCAAAGTCCTATTGTGTTTTTTGAAAATTTTGGTGATAGTGGTTTGGAGTTTGAATTATATTATTGGGTTGCAATGACTCGCCCCTTAGATTTAAAACAAGTATCAAGTGAATTGAGATTTGAAATTAATAGATTATTTACAGAAAATGGAATAAAAATACCTTTTCCACAAACAGATATTCATGTTAAAGAGCCTGTACAAGTGGATTGGATTAATAAATCAAATAAATAATGAAAAAACTGCCAATATTCATTGCTCTTGATTTGGAAACAGATAGTCAGGCTTTAGTTTGTGTAAAAAAAACTCAAAACTATGTTCAAACTTATAAAATTGGTCCCAGACTATTTTTAAAATATGGAAAAAAACTGATAGAAGACATAAAAAAAGTATCTCCTTCAGTTCAAATTTTTTTAGATTTTAAATTTTATGATATACCTTCATCTACATTATCAGCTGTTCGTTCTGCTTTTGAAATAGGAGCTAATTTTGTGACAGTCCATGCCAATGTTGGTCAAGAGACTCTGAATTTACTTTATCAGCTAGAAACCAAACTTTCAAAACTGAGAAATTTTAAAATATTATTTGTGACTGTTTTATCTAGCCAGTCTTCTAGTCCAGAAACGGAACAAAAAGTTTTTAGTTTAGCTGAGAGTGTTTATAGTTCTGGTTTAAAAGGTATAGTTTGTTCTGCTTGGGAGGTAAAAGCTTTAAGAGAAAAATATTCTGATTCTTTTTTAGTAACTCCTGGAATCCGATTAAAAGGAGATAGTAAAGAAGATCAAAAAAGAGTTATGACACCTTTAGAGGCTTTACAGGCTGGCAGTTCTGCTTTAGTTATTGGGAGAAGTTTAATTAAGCATCCTGAACCCACAGCTATACTAGAAGAACTCTCACAGGTATTAGTGAAGTAAAATGTCTATCCGTAAAGTTATAGGAATTCATTCCTGTCGGGAAGCTTTAAAAATAAGGAAAGCTCAAGAATTAAAAAAAATGTATCTCAAACAAGGTTGGGAAAAAAACTCTTCTTTGAGAGAGTTGGCTAATTTAGCTCAAGTAAAAAACTTACAGCCAGAAATCGTTTCTATAAAAAAAATAAATCGTTTGATTCAATCTATAGAAGAGCTTCATCAAGGGGTTTATCTGGAAATAGAGCATTCTTTTGATTTTAATAAAGTTTCTTTTTCTGAATCAGCGACAATTCTTGTTTTAGATAGGGTGCAGGATCCTAGAAATTTTGGAGCCATTATAAGAACAGCATGGCTTATGGGAGTGTCAGCACTATTCATTTCTTCTAAAAATAGTGTGGGATTAACTCCTTCTGTTGTTAAATCAGCTAGTGGAGGAGTAGAGCATGTTCCTATTTTTGTAAAAGACAATCTATCTCAATATTTAAAAGAATTAAAAAATAAAAAATTTTGGATTTATGCTTTGGATTCCAGATCTTCTAAGTTGATTTGGGATGAGAATTTAAAAGGTCCTAAAGTTTTTATATTAGGAGGAGAGGGATTAGGGATAAGGAAGAGTTTGAAAAATATTTGTGATGAAAGCTTATCGATACCTCAGACAGAAAAAAATTCTAACTATAATGTGTCGGTTGTAACAGCTATTGTTTTATCGGAGGCTTTAAGGCAAACTTTGTAATTGTCTTATGTGAAACGCTTGTAAGATACAAAACTAAAAACTCGGACATGCGTTTTGCCACAAAGCATCTGCTGGACGCTTGGTGTTCAAATCTGAACTCGTTTTTAGTTTTGTATCTTACAAGCTTTTAATCAATAAAAATTAAACATTTATAAATAAGACTTAAAAATTCAGACATAGATTTTGCATAAATATAATATCTTGATTTTAAATATAAAACAAAACAAAATAGTTATGTATATTTGATAAATATACTATAGGAGTTTAAATGTTTGAAGAGATAAACCAGCTTCCCAAATGGTTTATGGCTATTGGGTTTTTTATTTATGGTTCTTTTTTTGGAAGTTTCGCTAATGTATTAATTTTTAGACTTCAACAGGATCCTCCCCTTAGTCTTTTTAAAAAAAGTTATTGTCCTCATTGCAAATATTCTATTCCTTTTTATTTAAATATTCCTATTTTATCTTGGTTTCTATTAAAAGGAACCTGTGTCAATTGCTCAAAGTCTTTTTCTTTCAGATATCCTTTTGTGGAATTTTTGATGTCTTGTCTTTTTTGCGCTTTATTTCTAGCTATTGGCTGGAAATGGTTTCTTTTAGAATCTCTAATTTTTACTGTAGCTTTGGTTTCTGCTAGTTTTATTGACTGGGATCAGATGATTATACCCGATTCTTTGAGTTTATCTGGGATTATTATTGGACTTTTAGGGGCTTTTTTAAATCCCGATCGTTCTTTTTTAGATTCTTTTTTAGGTGTTATTTTAGGAGGTGGTGGTTTATTATTAGTAGCTTATATCTACTATTTATTAAGAAAAAAAGAAGGAATGGGCGGTGGAGATATCAAAATGATGGCTTGGATTGGGGCTGTTTTAGGTTGGCAGTCCTTACTGTTTGTCTTATTGAGTTCTAGCATACTAGGGACTTTATTTGGTTTAATCACTATGTTGCAAGGCAATAAAAAAGTAATGCAAACCGCTTTTCCTTTTGGACCTTACTTAGCTTTAAGCGCATTAATTTATATTTTTTTAATTGAATTTAATTTTAATTTTTTAAGTATTTTTAGAGTTAATTTTTATTATTTTTAAAAACTGTTCAAATTGACAAAGCTATTATATAATGTGTTAATTACATTAATAAAATATTTTTATTTAGACAACTATGGTTCTTAATTTATTTAAAAAACAATCAAAAAAGCAAATTATTGCTTTAGATATAGGCTCTCATAGCACTAAGATAATGAGTATTGAAAAAGAAGATCATTTAGTTAAAGATTTTGTAGTAGCTCCCACGCCTGAAAATGTTTTTCAAGATGGACTGATTTCTGATGAAGAAAGTCTATCTTCTTTTATAGGCTCTCAAATAGGTGCTATGAATATAGAAGATGAGTTTAGTGTTATTTTAGGAATTTCAGGAAAAGGAATGATATCTAAAAAAATAGATGTTCCTGAAATAGATGATCATATGATTCCAGAATTTGTAGAAATTGAAGCAGAGCAAGAGCTTTTTTATAATAGAGATGAAATGGAATTAGATTATCAAATATTGGAAGGTTTAAATTTTAAAAAACCAGAAAATAAATCTATTTTTGTAGTCACAGTTTTAAAATCAGTAGTCAAAAGTTATAATAAGCTTTTAGACAAAAATGGCATACAATGTGATGTTTTGGATACAAACTTTGGAGCTTTGTTTAATGCTTTTGAGTTTAATTATGATATAGAAGAGAGTGAAAATTATATGCTTTTAGATATAGGAAAAACAACAACAAATTTAACAGTTGTGGTTAAAAAACAAGTAATATTTGCGAGAAATATCAATTTAGGAGGAGATTTTTTTACTAGCGCTATTCAAAAAAGAATGTCTGTAGATTATAATATGGCTGAAGATCTTAAAATCTCAACTGTTAAGGAAGGAGAGGCTCCTCAAGATATTGTGTCTTTAATAGAATCAACGCTAAATAAACAGTTTATAGAGGAGTTTATTTCCCCTTATGAGTTGTATAATGGGCTTTTTCCTGAACAGCCTATAAATAAGCTTTATTTAGCTGGAGGGGGTATTCAAACTATAGGACTGATATCTGAAATAGAAAAATTTTTTAATTGTCCAGTCAAGATTTTAGATCCTTTCTTAAAGTTAGAATTTCCTTTAGAACTTAAAAAACATAAAGAAGATTATAAAAGGGTATCTTCTGTAGTTACTGGTTTAGCTTTGAGGTCTTTAGAATGATAAAATTAAATCTAAATAAAACAAAAACCTCTATAGAAGATAGTAGTATACAGGAGAGTAGTATTGATAGCACTAAAAGCTCAATGCTTGAGACTATACAAACCGTTCTAGAAAAAGGATTGAAAGATACAAAACCTATTTTTTTTATTAAGATTGTCATTAATATTATGCTTATTTTAGCTTTTCCCCTAGGTTTAAAAATTTATGAAATTCAAGAAATTAATAAACTGTCAGCTCAAAAACAAAAAGAAGAGTTATTATTAACTCAAACCACACAACAGCTTAATGATTTAAAGGCAGAGTTAGATAGTTATGGTTACTTAAAACAAAAATCTGAAGAGTTTATAAGAAAAAAGCAATTTTTAAAAACATTGACAGAAGAGCGATTAATTATTCCTAGAATATTGGATTTTATACAAAACAATTTACCTAATACTGTTTGGTTGAAACAAATACAAGTGGATATATCTAATAAAGAAAGAAAAAGTGTGACTATATCAGGTGAGAGTATAAAAGAGGTTGGAGTGAATACTTTTGCTGTTTTTTTAGAAGAGATTTTAGATACTAATTCAATCACTGTAAGCATGAGGGATATAAAAGAAGGGAATACTGTTATAAAAGTTAGTTTTGATTTAAGGGGAAAAATTTAAATGAGTGTTTTATTAAACTTTGCTCATTTTCAATTGATTCAAATCGTAGTTTTAGGCGGTTTGGGTTTGGGAATATTTTATTTTGCTTTATATGATGATGGTTCTGCTTTACAAGAGTCTATAGTCA
>JAPORL010000108.1:7518-8493 GCA_026712605.1 Pseudobdellovibrionaceae bacterium
TAAAATTAGATCAGAAATTGAACAGGTTAGATTATTTGAACAAGAAATTGAAAATAATAAAAAAGTAATAAAATTTTTTATCAACTATATACCAGCTTCTTTAACATTTGCTGAAGTTTCTTCTTTAGTAAATAAAGAGGCTTCATCTTCAGGTGTTAATATTGAATCAAAGGAAGATAGTCAATATCAAGGTGGAAATGAAAATACAGATTATGATGTATTAAATTTAAAATTAAGAGCCAGTGGATCTTTCCCACAAATAATGTTTTTTTTATCTAGGTTGACTAGCCAAAAACGCTTACTTATTGTGGATAATATTAATTTAAGCTCAACACCTAATTCTGAGGAGATTATGTCAGATATAAATCTATTAGCTTATCGTTATACAGGAGTAAATATAGACGAACAGGAAAAGCAGACTTTAGAGAAATAATATAGACGGGTATTATATAATGAGTCATTTTTTAAAAAAGAGTTTTATTTTTATTTTTTATTTTATAACAGCAGGCTTTGCTTGCTTTTTTGCTCTCTTATTTGTTTTAAATTTTGTTAATCCTGCTTTGTCTGAAGAGGGTCAAGACACATCACAACAACAAGAGCAATCTGGGTTTAAAGAGGATATAGGAAATATATGGGGCAAATTTAAGACTTTAATACAGAAACCTTTCAATAAAGAAAAAGATATTGTACAGCCAGATTCAGGGAATAATGCGGGTCCAGGGAATTTACAAGTTCCAGAAGGAACTCCCATACCAGCTCCTGTAGAAAATGCAAGTCCAGGAAATTTACAAGTTCCAGAAGGAGCTCCCATACCAGCTCCTATAGAAAATGTGAGCCCAGGGAATTTACAAGTTCCAGAAGGAGCTCCCATACCAGCTCCTATAGAAAATGTGAGCCCAGGGAATTTACAAGTTCCAGACGGAGTTCCTCTACCAGCTCCTATAGAAAATGTGAGCCCAGGAAATTTACAAGTTC
>JAPORL010000110.1 GCA_026712605.1 Pseudobdellovibrionaceae bacterium
TCTAAGATTCACCTCTACAAGAAGTACAGGTTATGATTTTTCTCCTACAGAATTTGATAATCTTGCTTATAAAGCCTTACAGGTTTTTCAACACAACATTTTGATGCCCTAGCTTCAATTAGAGAAATAGAAAAAACTATATTTTAAAAGAAGTGTATCAGGAAAGCCTCTTAACAGAGGCTTTTCCTTTCCATAATCCTCCTATTTCTTAAGATTGTGCTTGATTTAAACTTTTTTCAAAGTAATTATCTAAATTTAATGACTTATTCCTTTTTTACATTATAGAAATAGATCAAATTAACTTGGTTTTTTAAATAAATCGCTTAGATTCTCTTCTTTAAAACTATGTCTGAGTTTTTGAATGTTTTTATAGTTATTAGATAATAGTAAATTTTAAAAAAAGTTTGGACAGTCAAGTCTATAATTTTTAAAAAATAATTATTCAAATAAACTTAAATAATCGGCATACTTGCTGTCTTTTAGATCTTCTTTGGCTATGAATTTTAAAGAGGCCGAATTCACACAGTACCTCATGCCTAAAGGTTTAGGTCCATCAGAAAAGACATGCCCTAAATGAGAATCTCCATGTTTTGATCGAATTTCTGTTCGTTTTACAAGGAGTTTTCTATCCGGTTTTGTTATTATATTTTCTGAAACCAAAGGCTTTGTAAATGAGGGCCAGCCTGTTTTGGAATCAAACTTATCTAATGAGCTAAAAAGAGGCTCTCCAGATGCAATATCCACATAAATCCCTTCTTTTTTATTATCCCAGTATTTATTATTAAAAGGAGGCTCTGTTTTATCTTTTTGTGTAACTTCATACTCTACTGAATTGAGCTTCCTTTTTATTTCTTCTAAAGGGGGTTTAGAATAAGTTTGGGAAGTTGTTTTTTTATTTTCTTCAGAAACCTCTGATTTTGATACTTTTACTTTATCCCATGTTTTTTCTAAAAATTGGTTTCTTCCTGATCGAGATTGATAAAATTTGTATTTTAAAGGATTTTTTTTGTAGTAATCTTGATGATAGTCTTCGGCTTTGTAAAAATTTTTAAAGGCAATAATAGGAGTTACAATTTCTGATTTGAAAGGTCCATTTTGTTGGAGATTTTTCTTAGACTGCTCAGCTTGCTTTTTTTGTTTTTCATTATGATAAAAAATAGCAGAACTGTATTGATGGCCTCTATCAACAAATTGTCCACCACTATCTAAAGGGTTAATTGTTCTCCAGAAAAAATCTAAAACTTCAGAATAGCTAATTTCATTGGGATCAAAGAAAATTTGAACCGCTTCTAAGTGACCTGTAGTCCCACTAGAAACTTCTTTATAAGAAGGATTTTTTTTATCTCCTCCTGTGTAACCAGAAATAACTTCTTTAATACCTTTTAGTTTTTCTAAGTTAGATTCCATACACCAAAAACAGCCTCCAGCTAAAGTGGCAATTTCTAAAGATTTTTTAGATTCTTCTGACAGACAAATTTTATCTTTTTCCATAGATAATCCTCCTATTCTTGAGCATTGCGCTGGATTGAAATTTCTTTCAAAGTAGTGAGTCAAATTTTTTGATAGTGTGGGAAATATCAAAAATGAAATTAAATAAAATTTAATCATACAAATAGAATAGTTTATTTTTTATAAAAAATCTATAAAAATTAATCCTGAAGATAAAATAGTTTATTTTTTAAGTAATTTTTATAAAAAATCTATATTGGATATATGTGATAAATAGACATTAAGCTTTTATAATTTTTTATAAAAAAAGCTTTAAACTGACTTATTCCTTTTTTACATTATAGAAATAGCTCAAATTAGCTTGGGTTTTAAATAAATTACTTAGATTCCATTTTGTAAAACTATGTTTTTTGAATGCTTTTAGAGTTCTTAAATAGTAGTAAATTTGGAAAAAAATATATAGTAGAGCCACTTAGATTTTTAAGTGGCTTGGTCTAATATCGGTGATGGAAAATCTAAACAGGATCACTATATGTTTAAGTTTCCTGATCAAAAGTTTGTATCTTACAAACTTTTCACACAAAATTCAAAATGAGGTTCGGATTTGAAAACGATGTATCTGCAGGATGATCTTTTAATTTAAAGATGTTTTTAAAATTCCTTTAAGAAAAAAGGTCTTATTTTTGTTTTTCCATAAAGAAGCCCATCTTTTATTATAACATCTCTTTGATAGTGTTTTCCTTCTATAATAAATCTATAAGTCCAATAGTCTTTATCGGATTTTCTGCTTATTCCATAAGGTTCCCCTAAAGTTTTTAAAATTTTTGATTTACTGGAGCGTATAGGTAAATTTTGTATTTTTTCATTGATATGAATACAGGCTTGTAAAAAGAAGAGGTAAGCAAAAAGAAATATTTTTTTTATATATGATTCCATTGTGTTTTTTAGAAATAAACATATTACTAAAGACTATTGCTGAAGTTTACTTCTTTTCATATCTTATTTTAGCTTTTTATTTTTATCAAGTTGAGCTTACTTTCTTTTCTAAAAAATCTTGACAAAAGGCTATTTTTCTATATGACTTAACTGGCATGAATAAAGAAAAATCTACTTATAACTCATTAGGCTTTATTTTATTTGTAGCAACTCTTGTTTTTAGTTCCGCTTGGGGGAGTTACTTTCTTTTAATAGAAAATAAGATAGATCTGGGGGAATATGCCGATCAAATGCAGGAGCCACAGGAGACAGAGGGATTAAGTTCCGAAGAGCAGGAAAATCCATGGCTTTCCTCACAAGCTTTAGTAAGCTATGGATCTAAAATTTATAAAGCTCAATGTGCTTTATGCCATGGCGCTGGAGGTTTAGGTGATGGAACTCCTGGTTTAATTCCTCCTCCTAGAAACTTAGTAGAAGGGAAATGGCAACATGGAGGCTCTTCTAAAGATTTATTTACTACTTTAAATAAAGGAATAGAAGGCACTTCTATGGTATCATTTAAGCATTTGTCTAAATTGGATCGTTGGGCTTTAGTACACTATGTTCGCTCTATAACAAATAATAAGGTGGCTGATAATGCCGAAGAATTGGAAGAGTTTGCTAAACAGGCTCTTTAAGCTTTTTTTGATATTTTTTTTTGTTGGATTAAGTTTTTCAAATGAAACAGCCTTAGCTGATAGAGATTCAGATTCCTATTTTTATCTGGCTCGTAATACCTATAATTCTCCAGCAAATATTAGCAATGAAAAAAAATACCGAGCTGAAGAGACCCCTCACCCCTTGGCAAATATAAAAGTTAAAGAGCACATAGGAAAGAATATTGATTTGAATTTAAGTTTTGTTAATGAGGAGGGTAAGAGCCTTCCTTTAAAGAGCTATTTTCAAAAGCAAGCTGTTTTAATGACAGTAGTTTATTATAATTGTCCTAGTCTTTGTAATTTTCATTTAAATGGATTATTTAAAGCTTTGAATAATTTAAAAAACCCTGATTATCAATTTGTAGTTATTAGTATGGATTCAACAGAAACTTATAGTTTAGCCAAAGAAAAAAAGAGAAACTATTTAGCTGAGTTTAAAAATATTAAAGCTCAAAAAGTTCATTTTTTAACAGGCTCTAAACAATCTATTGAAAAACTTACAAATAGTCTAGGATTTCCTTTTTTTTGGGATGAAGAAACTGAACAATTCGCTCATAGTCCTGTAGCTTATAGTTTAAGCCCTGAGGGCATGATCTCTCGTTATCTTTATGGAGTGGAATTTTTATCTCAGACTTTAAAATTAGCTTTTTTAGAGGCTGGAAAAGGAAAGACAGGAAATATTATTGATAGGATACTTCTTTTTTGTTATCGCTTTAACCCAAAAAAAAACAGATACAGCTTGTATGCGGCTAATTTAATGAAAGCAGGAGGGATTTTGATCATTATAGCTTTGATTTCTCTTCTATTGCCAACTTGGATAAAAGAGAGGAAAGGCCATCTTTAAAATTATTATTTTATTTTTTACAAATTTTTTTGTTTTAGCAGAGGAAAAGTCTTTGCCAGTAACAGATTATGTAGCTCAATTAAAAAAGCTAGAAGACTTTCTAATTATTATCAGTTTTATAGCCTGTGTTTTAATTAGCTTTGCTTTTGCTTATTTTGCCTTTAAATTCCGAAGAAAAGAAACTCATGAACAAGGACATGCAAAAAAGCACCATAATCTTCCTTTAGAACTGGTTTGGAGTTTTATTCCCTTTGTGCTTTTTATGATTGCTTTTGTTTGGGGTTGGTTAGTTTATAAAGATGTTAGAAATCCTCCAGAAAACAGTTTAGAGATTCAAGTCTATGCTCAAAGATGGAACTGGGAGTTTATTTATAAAAATGGAAGAAAAACAACAAAAGAGCTCTATGTCCCTGTCAATCAGCCTGTAAAACTAATCATGACTTCTAGAGATGTCATCCACAGCTTTTATATCCCTAGTTTTAAAATCAAACAAGATGTTGTCCCAGGGATGTACACTTATCTTTGGTTTTCAGCTAATCATAAAGGAAAATTTCAAGTTTTTTGTACCGAATTTTGTGGAACAGGTCATTCTACTATGGGAGCTAAATTAAATGTTGTTTCTCTAGAAGATTGGGAAAACTGGCTTAAATCTGATCCCTATAAGGGACTGAGTTTAGCAGAAGTTGGAGGAAAGGTTTTTCAAGGTCGCTGTACGGCTTGTCATAGACCAACAAAACAAAGATTAATTGGTCCTGGGCTGGCAGGCATTTATAACACACAAAGAGATTTAGAAGATGGTTCAAGTGTATTAGGTGATGAAAACTACTTGAGGGAATCTATTTTAAACCCAAGCGCTAAAATATCAAAAGGTTACCCTAATCAAATGACACCTTTTGCTGGCTTGTTATCTGAAGAGGAGCTTTCAGGATTAATTGAGTATATTAAATCTTTAAACTAGAAAGGATAAATTATGGAAAAAAACTATCTTAATTGGCAAAAAGGTCTGCTTTCATGGCTTTTAACAAAAGATCATAAACGAATTGGTATTTTGTATATGATTACTGTTTTTTCTTTCTTTTTTGTAGGTGGGGTTTTTGCTCTTATGCTTCGTTTGGAGCTTTTTAAAATAGGTGAAACTATTATGAACTCGGCTTTTTATAATCAAATTATGACTTATCATGGGGCGATTATGATTTTTATGGTTATTATCCCTGGGATACCGGCTTTTTTAGGAAATTTTGTTTTACCCTTGCAAATTGGCGCTAAGGATGTTGCCTTTCCTAAGATCAATCTTTTGAGTTGGTATTGTTTAGTTATAGGAGCTGTGGTTACTTTACTGTCTTTGTTTTTAGGTGGAGTAGATACAGGTTGGACTTTTTACACCCCTTATAGCATTGAAAGCACTACGGCTGTTGTTCCCGTTGTATTGGGGGTTTTTATTATGGGCTTTTCCTCTATTTTAACAGGACTTAATTTTATTGTAACTATTCATCGCTTGAGATGCCCTGGAATGAGTTTTTTTAGAATGCCTCTTTTTGTTTGGTCTCTTTATTCTACTGCTATCATTCAGGTTTTAGCTACACCTGTTTTAGCCATTACTTTATTATTATTATTAGGGGAAAGAGTTTTAGATATAGGAATTTTTAATGCTGAAAAAGGGGGCGATCCTATTTTATTTCAACATTTTTTTTGGTTTTACTCTCATCCTGCGGTTTACATTATGATTTTACCAGCCATGGGAGTTATAAGTGAATTGATTTCTGCCTTTTCTCGTCAGAGAATTTTTGGTTATAAAGCTGTTGTATTCTCAAGTCTTGGAATAGCGTCTGTGAGTTTTTTTGTTTGGGGACATCATATGTTTGTAAGCGGGCAATCCGAATGGGCAGGGATTATCTTTTCTTTTTTAACTATGTTAGTGGGAGTGCCAACAGCTGTTAAAATTTTTAACTGGATAGCCACTTTGTTTAAAGGCTCTTTAAAATTTGATACTCCTTTTTTATATGCCTTAGGTTTTTTATTTTTATTTTTAATTGGAGGAGTAACTGGAATTATGTTGGCCGTTCTGCCTTTTGATGTTCATGTGCATGACACTTATTTTGTCGTAGCTCATTTTCATTATGTTATGGTAGGTGGAACTATTATGGGAATTATGGGCGGTTTTTATTATTGGTTTCCTAAAATGTTTGGACGCTTATATAATGAAGTCTTAGGTCAAATTAGTTTTGTTTTAATCTTTATTGGATTTAATGTTACTTTTTTCCCTCAGTTTATTTTAGGAATGAGTGGCATGCCTCGTCGTTATGCGGATTATATTGCTCCTTATGAGCCTTTAAATCAAGTTTCTACAGTGGGCTCTTGGTTCATTGCTGTAGGCTTTATTGTAGCTTTTTGGGCTTTAGTGTGGGCTATGTTTAAAGGTAAAAAAGCCTCAGCTAACCCATGGGGTGCTAAAACTTTAGAATGGCAGACATCTTCACCGCCCCCTCATGAAAATTTTATAAAAAATCCTGTTGTGACAAAAGAGGCTTATGAATAATTTAAAATTATACTAGGATTAAATTTGAAACAAAAAAGAATTGAAATTAAAGAAGGGTAAAATAGAGTATAAAAAATTATAAAATTTAACGAAAAAAATAAATTGAGGTTTAAATGTCACAAAATCAAAATGTAGCGCATCACTTTGATAACTATGAACAACAAGTTCGGGCTGAAAAGCTTGGGATGTGGCTTTTTTTAGCCACTGAAATTTTAATGTTTGGAGGGCTTTTTGTCGCTTATCTGATTTATAGTAGGGAGTATCCTATTATTTTTAAAGCGGGAGCGGAGTTTTTAGATTGGAAAAAGGGAGCAATAAATACAATTGTTCTGCTTGTAAGCTCTTGGACTATGGCTATGAGTATTTATTATGCTCAAAAAGATCAGATAAAAAAAAGTCAAAGAATGCTTATTTTTACACTTTTTTGCGGTTTTTTATTTATGCTTATTAAATATATTGAATACACCCACAAATTTCATGATGGAATTTTTCCGGGAGGATTTTTCTCTTATACAGGGGAAGGATTTGTGGAAGGCTTGCCTCTTTATTTTTCTTTTTATTATTTAATGACAGGCCTTCATGCAAGCCATGTGCTTATCGGTATGGCTTTAATTTTCTGGGCTCTTTTTGGAACTTACAAAAAACGGATTAACTCTCAACATTATATGCCCTTAGAATATGTCGGTCTTTTTTGGCACTTAGTGGATTTAATATGGATTTATCTTTTTCCATTGCTTTATTTAGTGGAATAAAGTTTTATTTTTAAAATTAAGGAGGAAAAAATGTCTGAAGAGCATAAAATTTCTTTTAAAACTTACTCAAATGTTCTCATAGTTCTTTTGGTTTTAACAGTCGTTACAGTTGCAGTCGCTCAAGTGGATTTTGGAAAAGTGAATGCTTTGGTTGCTATGTTAATTGCCACTATAAAAGCCATCTTAGTTTTAATGTATTTTATGCACCTTAAGTATGATGAAAAAATCTATTGGATAATTTTTGGCTCAGCTGTGTTTTTTGTTATGTTATTATATTTCTTTTCTGAATTGGATATTATTACTCGTGTTATACAAAATAGCGTCTTGTAGTAAATGCGTTTTTATATTATTAAGCTTTTGTCATTATAATGAAAGGTAAATTTTTATGTTAAAACAAATCTTAAAAGATTACTACACTTTAAGTAAAATGGGCATTGTTATTTTTGCTCTTTTTACCTCTGGCTTGTCTTATATTTTAGCTCTCCCTAATTTTTCTTATTTTTCTTTGTCTTTGCTTTTAGCTTTTTGTTTTGCTTTTTATTTTGTGTGTAGTGGCAGTTTTATTCTCAATCAAGTTCAGGAATGGTCATGGGATAAAAAAATGGATCGAACAAAAAATCGCCCTATTCCTAGAGGAAAAATGTCTCCTACAACAGCCTATATATTAGCGACTTTATTTTTATTATTTGGTTTAGGAGTATTATTTTTAATAAATCCTATCACTTCGTTTTTAGCTTTTATAACAGTTGTTTTGTATAACTTATTTTATACCCTTTTTTGGAAAAGACATTTAAAATATGGCGCTGTTTTAGGCGCTATTCCAGGGGCTATGCCTCCTGTCATTGGCTATTCTTTAGCTAGCAATGATATCTTTCAAGCTTCAGCTATTTATTTATTTTTACTTTTATTTTTTTGGCAAATGCCTCATTTTTGGAGTTTAGCTATTCAATATAAAAAAGATTATAAAAAGGCCGGTTTTCCCACTTTACCTGTTATAGCAGGAACACAAAAAACACTTTATCAAATTGGGCTTTATACCCTAGCTTATTTAGGTTTGGCTTTAATCTCTCCTTTGTTTTTAACTACAGGTTTTATGTATTTGTTTTTGTTAGTTCCTTTTGCTTTTATTTTGCTATATCAGTTCTATCAATATTTTTATAAATTAGATCGCTGGTTAAAGTTTTTTTTATGGATCAATGCCAGTATTTTAGTTTATTTTTTTGTTCCTGTTTTAGATAAATGGATTTTTCATTCTGTTATTCG
>JAPORL010000219.1 GCA_026712605.1 Pseudobdellovibrionaceae bacterium
GTAGCTTGCTGTGAGCTAAAATAGTGAGTTCATGTTAAGGGGGGATTTCTTGCCCATCCCATGCAAATCCTTTTCCACTGTCTTTTGTTTGGAGTTTTTTTAAAACTTTAATGAGTTTTTGAGCCGATTCTTCTGCTGTAAAAAGTTTTTCTTTAGCTATGCTTTTTTGAAAAGGTTTTGATAAGGGACTATCTACTGTTCCGGGGTGTAGTCCTACAATAAGATTTAAGGGAGCTTTTCTTCTTACTTCTATAGCTAAATTTTTCACAATCATATTGAGAGCTGTTTTTGAAGCTCTGTAAGCATACCAGCCTCCTAAACGATTGTCAGAAATACTTCCTACACGAGCTGAAAGAACAGCAAAAACACTTCTCTTTTTTTGATTTAATTTTGGAATAAAATGTTTGGCTATTAAGGCAGGGGTTATAGTATTAACTAAAAAAAGTTTTTGAAATTTTTGAACAGAAAGCTCTTTAAAAGATCTTTCAGGTTGAATGTCCTTATCATGCAATAAACCAGTCGCTACAACAACTAAGTCCCAAGTGTTATTTTCTCCTACAAGATGAGCCGATTGTCTTAAAGATTCTTCTTCTTGATAGTTGATAGTATAAGACTTTACTAAAGGAGAATTAAAATTTTGAGCTTTACGAGAAAAGGCAAAAATATCAGCTAAAGGATAAGTTTGAGCTAACTCTTTAACTAAAGCTGAACCAATCCCTCCCGAACTTCCTATAATCGCTATTTTCATTTTGAAAAAAATCCAATGATAAAAATTAATGGAAAAGTTAAAAGGCTGGCTATAAAACGAGTCTTAAAATAATCATGACTGATGATTTGCTCTTGAAGAAGTTTTTTATCAATTAAAAGTAAAAGAGCCAGACTGATGATAAAAGCCACTAAAAATCCCTGAAAAGGAATCAATAAATAGGAAAAGCCAATAAAAAGAGCCATGCCTATGCTTGTAAGAGGAAGATAAAAAGACCACTTATTTTGTAGTTTGAGATGTTTTCCCCAATGAGAGCCAGCTAAAAAAGAAATAATGATAAGATTATAAATAGAAAGGGCTTTTTCTAAATTTCCTAAAAGAGGAATACTGTAAAGACCTTTTACAAATAAAAAGCCAGTTATAAAATAAGGAATCATCCCCGCATAGATCAAATAAGCATAGAGTTTGTTTTTATGTATTTTCATGACAAAGTCTTTTGTATCATAAATTAAAAAAATCACTATTTAAACAAAAAATTTCTTGTTTTAGGAATTATATAGTGAAGCCACTTAGGTTTTCAAGTGCCGATATTAGTTAATTCAATTGAAAACCTAAGAGGATTGACACATATCAAATCCGAACTCATTTTGAAATTTGTGTGAAAAGCTTGTAAGATACAAAGCTAAAAACTCAAACAGGCTTTTACACATAGAGACTTACAGTCGCTATGTGTTCAAATCCGAACTCGCTTTTAGCTTTGTATCTTACAAGCTTTTGATCAAGAAACATAATCATATATTTCCCTTATTTTAAAAAAAACCTCAGACTAATTAAACTCTAATTTTAAAACTTAATTCCATTTTTCTCTTAATTGATAAACTTTTTTTTCCAGAAGAGAAGAGATTTTATAGTTAGAAAAATGTAAACTTGAGGCTTTTAGATTTGCTTTTTCTTTGTTCTGCCAAATTTTCAATAAATTTTCATCTTCATAAGTTTGATTTGTGAACAAGTTTTGAGCTGAAATTAAAGCTTCTAACCAGCATCCCGGTAAATTGCCTCTTCCCATTTGCTTTATGAAAAAAGAGCTAAAAAAATTCGGGAGCAGATAAGGATAAGCTGAAAATTTTAGCTCATCACTTGCTAATTTTCCTCCTGATAAAATTAAAACATCCTGCTTTTCTTTCATTCTTTTTATAGATTTTGAAACAGATAATATAGGAGGAAAAGAGTCATCTATTAAAATAGCTCCTTTTTGTAATAAATTAGAATCTAATATAAATTTTGAACTGACAGCTCCCAATATAAAATCAGCACTATAAATTTCTAAAAAATTTTTTTCAGCATAATAACAAATTTGAATGGGTATTTTATATTGGGAGTTAATTTTTTCTGCTAAAGTCTCAAGCTCTTTTTGTCTTTTTCTTAAATCACAAAAAATAAGTTTTTGAGGACTTACAACTTTTTCAAGCAAAAGAGATAAGCTTAGGCGACCTATTGAGCCTAAGCCCACAAAAGCCAAAGTTTTACAAGAAGTTTTTTGAATGATCTTTTCAAACAGAAGAGTAATCCCTATACAAGTTATAATATGACCTTTTGTGATTTTATTTTTATAAGCTAAATAGCTATCTGGCAGATCTTTAAAATGATTGAGAAGAGAAGGCAATAAACCTGCAAAACTTATTTTTTCAGCATTCAAAGATTGAGCTAACTTAAGAGCTGATAAAACAATCTCATGTCTTTCAGTTAAATTTTTTTCTCTCATTTGAACAGTGCTATGAGGAAGAACAATTAAATAAGATTCTCCCCATTGACTTTTTAATTTCCCTAAACAAAAAACCTCTTTTTTATTTAAAATAAATTTCAATAAACTGACAATTATAGACTCTAAACTTTTAGATTGAAAAAACCCCCTTAAATCAGGCTTACACATAATCAAAGCTGAAAAAGAAGATCTTTTTTTAGATAAAAATTTATCTACTCTTTTCATCCTATTATAGTTTCAATATTTTTTTTCATTATTTCAAGCAGTTCTTTTTTAAGCTCAGATCGGCCATAGAGTTTAAATACTATACGATTGGGATAAGAATGAATAGACAAAAACAAATACAACTTTTGATAGGCTTTTTTATTAGAAGAGAGATGAACTTTAGCCGAATCCCAATCCATTACAAAAGGCAGGTCTGTTTTTATATGAGAAAGATTTTGAAAATCTAAATAATTAAAGCCGATTGCACTATTAGATTGACTCTGACGGCTAAATAAAGTTTTAAATATATTATAATCCTTATGTTTTAAACTTTCCAAATAAACATCTTTCAACAAAGGAAGATCTTTTTGGATATTTTTCAGCTGTATATCCACAAAAATAGGTGCAAGACGAGCTATAGATCCAATTAAACTTGGCATATTTTTTAAAGGAAAGTCGCGCCCATGATAAGTTGTAAAAAAACAAATTTTCTCACAAGCTAAAAACTCTTTTAAACTTTTTGACCATAAAAAAAGAAAAAAATCAAATAACTGTATTTTATTATTTTTACAATAAGTTTTGATATTTTCTAAAATATCAGTTTTAAGGCTTAAGCTTTCTTCAAAACTTTTTTCACTTTCGTGTTTTATTTTTTCACTTAAATTGTAAGTGTTATAATCTAATATTTTTTTATCCCAATACATTTTATTAGCGTGAAAGGACTTTCTACAAAAGGCTTTATATTTTTTTGTGTAATCAATATAAGAATGCAGATAAAGATTTTTTTGTTTATTATTTAAAAAAGCATAGCAGTCATTCAAAAAAATTAAAAAAGACTGCAAGCTCCAACCATCACCTATCAAGTGATTGATACAAAATATGAAATGAGCTTTTCCTTCAGATAACTCTAGCAAGTTAATTTTAAATAAAGGCAAATTTGAAATAGCAAAAGAATATCTCAACATCTCATTTTCTATTTTATAAATAGTTTTTTGTTGTTCTTCTTGGTTTTGACTTGTTAAATCATAAATTCTAAGATCAAGTGGAAACTCTGGTAAAACTAACTGATCTTCACCTACAAAAACAGTTCTTAAAGATTCCTGATGCTTAATAACTAAGTTTAAAGCTTTTTTGAACTCTTCCTTATTAAATTTTTTAGAAACAGGAAAAGAAGAATCCAATTTAAAAACTTCAAGTTGAGAAAGATCTTTTTGAGTCTTATTGGGTATAAAATAAATAGGGACAGAAAAATAACCATTATAAAGCTCATTAAAAATTCTTTTTATAAAAACAAAATATTTTTGCTGAGGAGATTGATTTTCTTTTTTTAAATAATCTTTATGATAAAATAAACTGCTTACTTTATTAAAATATTTTACTATTTTTAGAATAACTCTCAAAAAAATTAACTTGAATGAAATAGGTGGATTTGATTTTTCTTGTTCCGTTTTTTTAAAATCGGAGACAAAGTTTAAGTTTTTCTTTATTTTTTCTTCTTGAGCTTTTTTTACAGCTTTTGCTATTTTTTCAATATTAGGAAGTCGGTAAAAAATATAAGGATCTAAAAAAATGTCAAATTGATCACATAAGTCCTGATAAAGATTAACTGCTAGAATAGAATCTCCACCGACATCAAAAAAAGAATCCGTATTAGAAAAATCTTTTCTATTCAAATATTTTTCCCAAAGCTTTTTTATTTCAGTTTCTAAATCTTCAATTTGAGAGTTTTCAATAAAGCTTTGTTGCCTATTATTTATTATGATTTCTCTTTTTGCTCCGTTATTTTTCTGTAAATCTATATCTTCATCCAATATATTTTGCTTTGCCAGCTCTTTTAAATATTTGTAATCTAGCTTTCCTGTTGAGCTTAAAGGCGTTTGTTCAATTTTATAAAAAAAATGAGGAATCATATAAGAGGGAACTTCTTTTTTTAAAAAATCTCTCAGCTTTTTTTCATTATATTTTTCAGTTTGAACAAAGGCGCAAATTTTATTTAAATCTTCTTCTATATAAACTACAAAAGCTCTTTTTACATTAGGAGCTCTATTGAGATTATTTTCTATTTCCCCTAGCTCAAGCCTTTGACCATAAATTTGAATCTGTTTATCAGCTCGGCCTAACACTAGGTAATTTCCATCATTTAGCTTTAAAGCTCGATCTCCTGTTTGATAAATAATCTCCTCTGGTTTTTTAGAAGGCTTAAAAGTTTTCTCGCTTTTTTCTTTATTATTGTGGTAAGACTGAGCTATAAAAGCGGATTGGATACAAAGCTCTCCAATCTCATTTGTTTTTGTAATCTTTTGTTTGTCTTTATCTAAAAGCAAAAATTCTAAACCAGATCTGGCTTTTCCTATAGGCAAATATTTATGCCCCTCATTCCCTATAGTCTTATGTCCCTCATTCCCGTGAAAACGGGAATCTCTTGCTATATTTGAATGAGACAAAGAATAAGAAGAAGCATTTACAATACTTTCTGTTGAGCCATAAAGATTGACAAGTTCATGACTGTGTTGAAATTGATCAAACCAAAGCTCCTTTATTTTGACAGGAAATAAATCACCTCCAGCCCAAACCAAACGAACCGAAGATAAGCATTTTTTATTAAGTTGTTCTTTTTGAGCTGTTTCAGCTATTTTTTGAAGAAGTATGGGGGGAGCATTAAATAAACTGATCTTTTTATTGGATAGCTCTTCTAAAATTTTTTTAGGAGCTTTTAAAAGACTTTGAGGAAAACAAACCATTGTTGATCCAGAAAGAACAGGAGAAAAAATCTGTCTAACAGAAGAGCCGAAACCTAAAGAAGAGGTATAAGAAAAACGATCTTCAGTTGAAACTTGAAACTCTTCTTCAATCCAAGTTAAAAACTTATCTAAAGCTTTAAGCTTTACTTCAACTCCTTTAGGCTTTCCAGAACTGCCAGAAGTGTACATGATATAAGCAAGAGAAGAGTTATCTTTTCCCTTGAAACTAAAATTAAGTTTATCCTCATTGATAAATTTTTTTAATAGAGGCTCTTTTTTAAAATTAGGTTTTATTATTTCTTCTGTTTCTGATTGTTCCGCTGTTCCTGATTCTTCTACCACTTCTGATAAGGATGAAATCTTTGCCGTATCATATAAAGCCTCTTTTATAATACTCTCATTTGAAAAACGATACTTTATTTTTTTTTTAGTTTTAAAGTATTCTATAATAGAATGACTTTTTTTTTCTTTTTCAATAAGTAAAAAATAAGGAATCTGAAAGTTTTGCACATTCAAAGAATGCTTTTTTAAATCCAAAGGGTTAGAAATAAGGACTGTAGATTCTGAATCTTTCAAAATAAAATTGATGCGGTTTAATGGCCAAGAAGGATCAATGGGAACATAGCTAGCTTGACTTATAAGAGCTGATAAAAGAGAAGATGCCGTTATAAAAGAAGGCTCTCCCATAACACACACTCTTTTAATCTGTTTGTTATTTAAAAGAGTTGATAAAAAAAGAATTTGCTCTTTTAGCTCCTTATAAGTATAATCTCTTTCAGATTCTTCAATAGCTATTTGATTTGCATTTTTATCAAGAGAAGAAAGTAGTTTTTCTATAAGATTCTTATTTTCCAAGTTAAATATAAAATACAAAAGCTTGTTATCTGTGTCCAGACCTTTATTTTTACTCCTAAAATGAAAAATACCATTTATTATTAATTTATAGTAAAGTTTTATGGAATGGAAAATAAAATTCCTCTTCTTTTTTCTGAAAAGGTTATTTTAGCCGCTAAGTCCTATAGTTTATCAGCAGACCCTTTTGTTGGATTGATAACAAGCTATTTAAAATCTTTTGTTGATATCAATCAACTCAACTTAGCCTATCAAAAGATAACAAAAGCTCATACTAGCTTTAATTTATATTTTAAAAGAACAGAAGATTCTATAAATTTTGAAAAAGAAAAACTAGTTCCCTCTTCTTCAGATATAAAAATTTTTACAAATAAAAAAAGCCTTCTCTTATGGCAAAAAACCCCTCTTTCAGACTTTCCATTACAAGAAATGGCTTTTTATAAAAGCTTTTTTCACAGAAGGTTATTTTTTAAATTTCATCATCTTATTTTAGATGGACGCTCTGTATTTCATTTTTTTAATGATTTAAGTGAAATTTATCTTAAATTATCTTCTTTAAATCAAACTCAGTTGAGTCAATCTAATAACAATCAGATGAGCTCTTCTAAATCCTCTCTTAAAAACTTGCAAATACAAAAAGAAAATGAGTTTAAAACTTATAAAAAAGTTATGGAATCCTTTGCGATTGAAGAAAAAACAAACCAAGCTCAAAAAATTAATTTTTGGAAAAATCAAATAAGAAATTTTAAAAAAGAAGATAAAAGTTCAGACAATCAAATTCCTAAATGTGCAGGAATGAGAGAGCAAAACATAAAAGAACAAACCGAGTTTCAAACTGATTTTAAAGAGCTTTTAACCAATTCTAAAAAACATAATTTTCATATTAAATTAAACCCTTTGGATTTAAAAAAATTAGCTCAAATTCAGAAAAAAACAGATATAAAACTGCCTTATATTTTATTTTCAATCTACTCAAAATCTCTTAAAGAAACTTTTAAAATCAATAATTTGATTTTAAAAATTGCTTTTTCTGCTCGTGATCATTTAACAGAAGTTAAAGAAAAAAAAGTGATTGCAAGTTTGAGTCGCAGTATGCCTCTTTTTATTCCAAATAAAGAAATTTTAATTACAGAACAAGCTTTAAATTTACAAAAACAAATCAAACAGATTAAAAAATTTCTTATTTTAGATAAAGCTCCCTTAGATTTTAATGAACTAAAAAGCTATTCTAAATTGAAAGATCAGTTTTTAAATTTTTCTATAAGCTATATACTTTATAAAGAAAAAAACTTTATAGGCAAGTTCAAAAGTTTTTCCTATCAAAGTTTTTTTTTAGATTTAAGTTTATTTCTCATTTTAACAGAGAAAGATTTTTCATTAAGTTTTTCCTACAATCCTTATAAATTCTCTAAACCAGAGCTTAAAAAACTGTCTAAAGAGTTTTCAAAACAAATTAAACTTCTATAGTGATTCTGTTTTAAATTTTCTTATTTTATCTTTTTTTAAAGCTTAAGGGAATTATACTTAACAGCAAAAATAATAAGCCATTAAAAAATCTTTAGGCTTATCAAGATAATTTTAGAGGATTATTCCTAATAATATATACAAGTTCTCGTGTCTATAAAATAAATTTAATGGAATTAAGTTTATTAACTAAATGCATATTATTTGATACTAACTTTTGGATCTGAATTTTATATATTAAATTTTAATTGACATTCTTTTTCTTTTAATTCTTTAATTTTTTCTTGAAGCGCAGTAAAATCATTAAAAACAGGACTTAAATCAAAAACCGTTAGTCCTTGTTTGTTTCTAGTCATGGGATCAGCTCCATAAACTAATAGCCGCTCTATGATTTTAAAATCTTCAGAAAGAACGGCTTTTATGAAAGGGGTTTGATCATAATTATCCAGAATATTAGGATCAGCTCCATAAAGTAATAGCAACATTACCACTGAATAGTTTTTAAGAGAG
>JAPORL010000038.1 GCA_026712605.1 Pseudobdellovibrionaceae bacterium
AAATATTAATACTGATAACAATTTTTTTATCACAAAGTAGCTTTTCCTTAGCAGAGGATAAAAGCTCAAATAAAGTGTCTTTATATTTAAAATGTTCTGATTACAGAGAAATTCCTTTAGGAGAGTATCTTCTCCCTAGTTGTCAAGATAAAGATTTAGAAGAAGTGGAAACTGAAAGAATAGCTTTAAATACTGATTTGCTTGAGATTGAGAATTATCTTATAGATTGGCGATATATTCACAATGTAAAGCTTGAAGAAATACAGTCCATTGCTGAAAAGATGAACTGCGATAAACTTCTATTAAAAGAGGATGGCTTTGATTGTTTAGGAGCTATTCGGTATACGATAACAACAAAAAATAATAGAAAACGAGACAAGCCGTGTTCCCTCCCACTCGGGATGTCGTTGAGAGGAAGGAAAGTATATAACCAAAATGCAACTATATGTGGTCCTCCTAAAGTTGTATGGAACGATGAAGAAAAAAGAGTTGACCTAGAACTAAATAGGAATGGATTTATAAAAAAAAATATTGATAAATTCGCCATTATAATCTCTGATCGTTATGATCATAACCGTTTGTTAGATAAATTAAACACTTACAATTACGATCTCTTGCCACCTATATTGGCAAAAGACAATGGTGGATATTATTCAGATTTAAGGTGGTTCGACATGGACATCGCTCAGTGTTCTTTTAAGGTTAGTCTGAGAATGGAGGAACTGTATGAGGACAAAGACCTATTAACATTTCAAAATACAGCTTTAGTAAAAGAGAGTGAAAATTATACCATAAGAGGAATATTTAATGAAACTTTATTTTCTTTTAAAGAACACAACATAAAAAACTGTTTTCCAGAAGAAATCTTCAATAATGAATTAAATTTGGCTTTTTAATTATGACTAGTATATACTAATTTTGTTTAAAAATTCTAACTTAAAAGATTCCCGCTTTCGCGGGAATGACGAGAAGGTTGGAAAAGCTAAACAAGATCAGTATATATTTTAAAAAGTAGTAGTATCAAAGAAAAATTCGTAAAAATCAGCTATACCTAGCTCTTCCAATAAAAGTCTAGAAAAAATACTAGAGGCTTTCAATAAAGAAGAAATAACTAAAATAAAAAAGTAAGAAAATAGTGAAATAAATAGTTAATTATCTCTTTTTCTTAAGAAATCTTGACAAAATAACATTTTTAATAAACTATTTAAGTTATAAAAAATGAAATCCTTTAATTCTATTTGGGAAGATAATTTAAGAAATCCTTTTGAAAATATATGGGCTACATTTGTAGAATATACGCCCAATCTTTTAGGAACAGTTCTTTTATTGTTAGTCGGATATCTAGTTTCTAAACTTTTTGCCGGCTTTTTTATAAGAATTCTCAAAACTATAGGTATAGATAAGATTAGCGAAAAAATTAATCTTCATAAATCTCTTGAAAATATAGGAATTAAATTAAAAATTTCTGAACTTTTTGGAGCTGTCTTTTTTTGGCTGGTGATGCTTGTTTTTATTATATCTGCTGTAGAAACTTTAAATTTAGGTAAAATCAGTGATACTATTGATGTTTTTCTTCGTTATTTGCCAAATATTATAGGTGCTGGTCTTATTCTTGTTTTAGGGCTTATGGTGGCTCAATTTTTTAAAAATGTTATTGCGGGCATGAGTCAAGTGAGCCCCCTTTACAGTAAAATCCTATCTTTAGTCGTTTATTTTGTTATTGTTGTCCTTGTTAGTGTCTTATCCATCGGTCAGCTTCAATTGGAAACAGAGCTTATCAATCGGATTATAGAAATTGTATTGATCTCAGCTGGTGTTGTTTTAGCTCTTAGTTTTGGATTAGGGACAAAAGATCTTTCTAAAAGCATTCTATCTGGTTTGGCTTTACGGGAACAAATTGAAAAAAACACTTACCTAGAATATGATAATATTAATGGAAAGCTTGAAAAAGTAGGTCTTATTAATACAATCCTTCGCACTGAGGATGGAAAACTAGTTCATATACCAAATGCTATGTTAATTACTAGTATTTTTAAATCTAAAGCTTAATATAATTTTTAAGAATAAAGACTATTCAAATTGACTATTCAGATTTGATTTTTTTTCATTTGATGAGCTTGAAATAAAATTGACTACTCAAAAATATTTTTAAAATATCTTATAAAAATTTGAATACCCACATAGATTATAGATTAAATATCCATTTTTTCAAAAAAATGAGTATTCAGTTATTAAAAGCTTTTCTTGATTATTCAGATGTTACTCTTACGCTTTTTCAAGCTTTTAAAGCTTTTATAAGAAGAGGAACAATTTCAAACAGATCGCCGACTAAACCATAAGAGCATTTTTGAAAAATAGGCGCAGAGGCATCTTTATTGATAGCGACAATGATACGGCTAGATTGCATGCCAGCTAAATGTTGAATAGCTCCGGAAATTCCACAGGCAATATAGAGTTTAGGAGATACCGTTTTACCAGTTTGTCCCACTTGCCGACTATAAGCTTGCCAGCCCGCATCAGTTACGGCACGAGAAGCTCCCACAACCCCACCGATTACCTCTGCCAGATCTTCTAAAAGTTTAAAGTTTTCTTTATTTTGCATGCCTCTTCCGCCTGAAACAATAATCTCTGCCTCTGTTAAATCTTGAATAGCTTTCGCTGGTTTTTTAAATTCTAAATGTTTAATAGGGTTTTTTGGCAACTCACATTCAAAGCTTTTAAAATTTTGCGCTTTTTGATAATTGCCTTTTAACTGATTGGCGGGGAAAAGACAAAAAAGAGTGGAATCACTTGAACATTCTAATTCAGAAATGACTTTTCCAGAATAAACTGTTTTTTTAACTGAACGGAATTCTTTTTTTATCTCTAAACTTTGAATTTCGTTTAGAAATTGTCCTTTTAAGCTGGCGGTTAGATAGGGAAAGTAATCTTTTGTTTTTAAGGTAGCTGTTGAAACAACCAAATCAAAGGCTTCTTTTTCCAGAAAAGATTTTAAAACTGCGCAATATCCTAAGGGATTATAATATTTTAAATCTTTATGAAAAAAGACATGTTTTAAAGCGGAAGGGCTTTCTACTAGTTTTTCAGATTCTTCTCCTATTGCAAAAGCGGATACTTCTAAATTCTCTTGTTGTTCAAAAAAACCCAGTAAATTCAGATCAGAAGTTTTTAATCCAGATTTTTCACTATCTATAATGACTAAAAGTTTCATAAAACTTTTTCCTTTTCTTTTAAAATTTTAATAAGCTTAGTTACCTTTTCTTCACTGCTTCCTTCTATTATATGGGGCGCTTTTTTTTCTGGAGGAAGACTGGCTTTTTTAAATTTAATATTTTCTTTCAATTCTATTTTTTCTGTATGAAGGGGTTTCTTTTTTGCTTTCATAATCCCCGGAAGAGAAGGGTATCGGGGAGTGTTTAAGCCTTTATCTGCAGAAATTAAAAGAGGGAGTTGAGCTTGTAGTATTTCTTCTATTCCCGATCCACAATCGCGGTTTAAAGTGAAAGTTTTATCTTTGTATTGAAGTTTATTGACATTGCTTACAAAAGGAAAGTTTAAAAGCTGGGCTAGCATTTGGGGAACAGCAAAATTATTAGCATCTGTAGAAAGCTTTCCGCAAAAAATAAGAGAAACATTTGGTATTTCTTTTATTTTTGTTTTTAAATTTTCTGCAATATAATAAGAATCTTGAGTCCTTTTATCTGTAAGTAAATGATAGGCTGTATCTGCGCCTAAAGCTAGAGCCGTTAAAAGAGCTTCTTTTGCTCTTTCAGGTCCTAGTGTAATGACAGCGATTTGAGCCTGAAGATCGGATTTAAGCTTTAAAGCGGCCTCTAAGGCAAACTCATCATAAGGAGATATCACCCATTTTAAACGGCTTTCATCAACTTGAGATTCTTTAATCTGTAAGTTAAGACCTGTATCAGGAACTTGTTTTATAGGAACTACAATATTCATAATTCAACTTATAAAGTAAAGCTTTTTGTAATACAAGTTTTATTGAAAAAGATCTACTTTAAGGATTCCTTTTAATTTTAAATATTTTTGATGTAAAATTATAAAATGAAAAAGACAAAAAAGCTTAAAGGAATTAAATAGAAGCTGAAGAGTTTTAACTTGTGACTTTGGACAGCTTTTAATACAAAAAACAAACTAAAAAGTCCTGTAAAAAAAGCGCTAAAAAAGGCGAGACTAAGTTCCATATAATTTATGCTTACTGATAAAGGAGAACTTTGGCTTAAAAAATCAATCAAACTGGACCCGGCAATAACGGGAAGAGAAATAAGAAAACTAAAAAACACAGCAGAGCGAGAGGATAAACCAAAATAAAGTCCTGTTGTGATAGTTAAAGCAGATCGAGAAAAGCCCGGTAAAATAGCTAAAGCCTGCATAAGACCAATTAAAAAAGCCTGTAAAAAACTCATTTCTTCCAAGCTTTTTTGCTTTTGTTTTATAAAAAATAAAGAAAAAAGTAAGATTCCAGAAAATAAGAAACCGCTAGCTACCAAGTTTGTTTCAAAACTTTGTTCTATAAAAGACCTAAAGAATAGACCAACTATTAAAGCTGGAATTAAAGAGATTAAAATTTTAAAAAATAAGTTAATTTGTTTCTCAATATCAAAAAACAATAATTTTATATCTTTGAAAAAGAAAAATAAAATAGAAAACAAGGTAGCCAAATGAACTAATAAGACAAAAGATAAAGATAGCTCTTTTGTGTATAAAAGTTTTTTTAATAAAAATAAATGACCAGAACTTGAAATAGGTAAAAATTCTGTGATTCCTTGTAAAACTCCTAAAAAAATATAAAGCCAATCCATTCTATTTATACATAAAGTGTTGATCTCTTAAAGACAAGGCTTTCTCTTTAGAAATAAAAACTTTTTTTTTACCTTCAAAGCGATTGTTTTTCCATTTAATCCAATGCCAACCTTCTTTTAAGGGAAGTCTAATAGGAGTGTAAGAGCTTAGGTTTCCTATTTTTAGCAAAAACCATTCATTAGTATAGACTTTTAATAAACCATAGCTTTGGTTTTGTGGACTAAAATTTCCAATAAAGATTAAAAGAGAAAATAAAAAGAAAAATTTTATAAATTGAAATTTAGATTGGTTTGTTTGTAGGTTTTTAAGAGTAGGACATCTTCTTGATTCTGTAATAGATAGCAGTTCTTTTACTTTATAGGAAAGGGCTTTTAAGTTTTTATTTTGTGATAGTTTTTCCGGGAAAAATTTTCTTTTGATAGGATCCTCAGATAAAAGGACACTTTTATTTATAAAGTAATCTGATTTTATTTCTTTTAGATGAGAAAGAGGATAAGGGTTTTTTAAAAGAGATTCGATCACTCCTAAGGAATAAAGATCAGATAAAAAATTTGGTCTAAAACCTTTTAAAATTTCTGGAGCGACAAAAGGCGGTGTTCCTTGAATTTCTTTTTCATAATTGGCTTTGCCAAAATCAATGAGTTTTATTTGAGCTTTTTCATCAACTAAGACATTATATAGACTTAAATCTCCATGGCATAAGCCTTGTTGGTTTAAATCTTCTAAGCCTTTATAAATTGATTCTAAAATATGTGAAATTTCTTTTTCTTTTAAATGAAAATTTTCTATCAACTGAAAAAGACTGACACCTTTTACATACTCTAAAATCAAAGCGGTTTTGTTATTAAAAATTTCAAAACCAAACAGTCTTACACAATAAGGGGAGTTAACTTGTGATAAAGATTCAAATTCTTCTTGATAAGAACTTGTATCTTCTAAAAATATTTTAATCAAAATTTCTTGTTTTAGTTTTGTTGTAGGGTCTTTTCTTAAAGCCTTAAAAACTTGCTTGGATGACTCTTTTTTAAAGGGGAATAAAATTTCATACTCTAGTCCTTTTCCAAAGAGCCTTTTTGGATCTTTTGTATTTTTTAAAAGAGGCATCTTTTTTGTTTTAAAAGAAAGGCTTTTCAGCTGTAAAGTAATTTTTTAATTCAGGTCTTAAAAAGTCTTTTTGTCTATAAATTAGAATTTTTTCCTTTATTTTTAAATGTTCAAGGCATTTTTTAGATAGAAATTTAGATTTTAAAGCTTTTTTCACATTTTTTAACCTACTAGGCTCTTCTAATTTTAAATTTAAGCACCAAAAGTCTGCATTTAAAGATAACTCATAACAGGCTACTGGAATTTTTTTTGTTTCTTTTTGTTTTTTACATAGCTCCGTTAGAAAAGATTTTTGACTGCTTTGTTGAATCAATTGTTTTAGTCTGCTTGCGTCATTGGTTTTAAAAATATTATCTGAACTCAAAGCTTTTGGTTGGATAGGGCTAAGACTTAAAAAAAATAAATAGAAAAGCAAGTATTTCTCCTAATTTTGTAATACATACAAGAGATTTAGCAATAAAGGGCCAGCTAAAAGTAGAAAAAAAGCCGGAAACTCAAATAACATTAAAGGTATAAGACTAACTAAAGGGAGTTTTTGTATATGTTGTTCTAAATCCTCCTGACTGATAAAGACAAGATCTTCTTCTAAATCGGATAAAGCGGGTAAAATAGCTTCTCCTTTTAAGCCTTGATTTAAGATTTCTAAAAATTTTTTCCGATAAAAAGTATTAAAAATTTTATTCTCATATTTTTTCCCAGCAGATTGAGTAAATAACCATACTCCCAACTCTTTGGCTAAGCTTTCTTCTTTATTTCTTTGAGAGTATAAACGAATGGCTTGAGAAACTGAGTTGCCATTTTCTATTAACATGCGAATCTCTAAAAGAGCTTGAAGAGGGGGAGCTAAACAGACCATTTCATTTGATTTCCTGTTTTTAATATCCAAATTAAACCTACTATAAATAAGCTTAAGGAGATAAAAATGAGAGAAAGATATTTTTGACCATGAACTGTAATTGTCCAAATTAATAATCCAGTATAAAAAAAGCACAGGATTCCAGATTGAACACGAACTTGTAGTAAAGCCCGTTGGCTTTTAACCCGAAAAGCTAATTCAACTTTTATTTTTCTTTTTAAACATTGTAATCTTTTTAGTGGATTTGTACTGTTATAAATTAAAATAAGATCTTTTATAAAAAGCTCTACTTGTTTATCTTCAGGGTAGTGGAATTCTTTTTGATATTGAAAAATCTGAGTAAAAACTTGTAATTTGTCTTTAAATTTTTTTGATTTTACTTCCTTTAGACTTTTTTGCCAAGCGTTAATAAAGCTTAAGCCCGATTTCATACTAGATTCCAGTGGTAAAATTAAAGAACATAATTGAGAGAATAAATTTTTTTCTGCTTGGTTTTTCAAGAAGAAAAGGAGTAATAAAATTGAACTAAAAGGGATTAGAAGAGCTATAATATAAAAATGAGATAATTTTATGTAAAAAATTATTCCTAAAAAATAAATTAATAATAAAATTTCTAAAATTTTTTTTATTTTTTTAGAGATTAGACTTAACAAAGTCATTTCTTTTATAAGACTTAAGGATAGCCAATAACAAAAGAAACTTTTTAAAACAAACATTTCTTAACATTTCAGCAAATAAATTTCCTAAATTTGATTTTGTTTTTGAGATATAATAGTTTTTATTGAAAAATTACCTTAAATTAAGCTTATTAGAATGTATTGATAAAATAAAAATTTAAAAAAGTATTTTTTAAATAAAAAAATTACAAAATATATGAAAAAATATTTGACGAATGACATTTTTAGATAAACACTTAAAGTATAAATTGAGGTTTTAAGAATTAATCTTAATCTTCAAAAACAACAGGAGGTTTAATATGGCAACAAAAAAAACTCGTAGAAAGGTCAGTCGTAAAAAAACGACTCGCAGAAAGGTCAGTCGTAAAAAAACGACTCGCAAAAAAGTCAGTCGTAAAAAAACGACTCGCAAAAAAGTCAGTCGTAAAAAAACGACTCGCAAAAAAGTCAGTCGTAAAAAAACGACTCGCAAAAAAGTCAGTCGTAAAAAAACGACTCGCA
>JAPORL010000243.1 GCA_026712605.1 Pseudobdellovibrionaceae bacterium
TCCGGATCGAGCTGAAACTTTAAGTAGAGCTAGAAGAGGAGGTGATTCTTGTGAAGACGAAGATAGAGATCATGAATGTTATGATCTTTGTAAAGAAATGTATAAGATAACAGACGATAGAAAAGAGTGTGAAGAATTAACTCCAGACAATGTGGATGCTATTTACATAGTTTGGGAAGAACTTAAAAGAGCCAGAATTAACGGATTAGAAGATATTGATTTAGAACATTTCGATTGGTTTATCAATGTTTCTATTGCTGGCTTTGATTATTTAATTAGGGATTACAAAAAAAGTGACGCTCAAGATGTATTACAGTGGATTGCTGAAGATGAAGAAGTTGCAGAAATTATGAGGGATGAAGATGATGATTTTGAAACTTTAGAGGAGCTTTTAAGCGTACTGGATACTCGTTTTGATTTTAATACAGTGCAAGATCCTTTTACGGAGTATATAGATAGAAAAACTTTGTTTGAATATGCTATATTTACAGGAAATAGCACAGCTATGGATTACTTTATGGATTATTTTTTACAAACTCATAGAAGCTGTAGAAGTAACAGTAGCTCTGTGCCATGTTTGACAGTGGTTTGTGAAATTGGAGTCGCTATTGATCCAAGAGATAGAGAAGGTTTGTTTGATTCTGACATTTTTGATGATTTTATAGCAGATATTATTGATGATAGAGTCAATGGTACTGAGCTTGCAGATGGAGATGGAGAAAAATGGATTAAAGGAACAGGTGATTTACAAATTGACAGTACTAGTGATTTAGATAATAGCTGGGCTGATCCTGAATGGGATCCGGCAAATGACAGCAAAACCATTTGCGGTGGCTTAGTTTCAGAATAAGTCAATTTCAATTTAAAGTGGAACTAAATAATTTAAGTCAAGTTAAAAGCTAATACTGTATTTTAACGGGAATTATATACATAACTTTCCAGAAAAGATTAAATTTATTTTATCTCTTCTAAAGGCAATAAAAAAGCCTCAAAATAAGTTCGGATTTGAACACACAGCGACCATAGGTCGCTTTGTGGCAAACCGCATGTCTGAAATTTTGAAGCTTTTTTATTGCCTTTAGGCAGATTAATAACTTTGGAAAGCTATGTATACAATTCCCATTTTATATTAAGCCGTCTTGTTTTAGACTAAAAAAGGAGCTATCAGTAGAGCGACTATAGACATCAACTTTACAATGATATTCATAGCAGGTCCTGTTGTGTCTTTAAAGGGATCACCCACAGTGTCTCCAATCACAGCCGCAGAATGAGCAGAACCTCCTTTTTTTTCACCCTCTAACTGATCTTGTTCAATATATTTTTTTGCATTATCCCAAGCTCCTCCAGAGTTAGCCATAAAAAGAGCAAGGGTTACACCTGTTATTAAAGAGCCAGCTAAGGCGCCACCTAAAGTATCAGGCCCTAAAACAAATCCTATGATTACAGGAGAGGAAATAGCGGTTAAACCGGGTAAAATCATTTCTTTTAGAGCCGCTTTAGTTGAAATTTCCACACATTTTTTAGTATCTGGTTCCGCTTTTCCCTCTAAGAGACCAGTGATCTCTTTAAATTGTCGGCGAATTTCCTCTACCATTTGCTCTGCGGCTTTTCCAACAGAGGTCATAGTAAGGCTAGCGCAAAATAAAACAACCATAGCCCCTAAAAATAAACCAGTTACGACTTTAGGGTTTGTAATGTCCATACTTATATCAGCACCTCCTACTGTTAGGGCTTGTTTAAAAGCGACAAAAAGGGCTAAAGCCGTTAAAGCGGCTGAACCAATAGCAAAGCCTTTTCCAATAGCCGCTGTTGTGTTTCCTAAAGAATCTAAACGATCGGTGATGCCTCTAACTTCAGGTCCCAAACCTGACATTTCAGCTATACCTCCCGCATTGTCAGCAATCGGACCATAAGCGTCAATACTCATTGTAACACCTACTGTAGCCAGCATTCCCACAGCTGAAAGAGCAATTCCGTAAAGTCCGCAGAGTGAATAAGAAAAAGCGATAATAACAGCAATTAGAAATAAAGGTATGGCACAAGATTGCAGACCTAAAGCAACACCTGAAATAATATTAGTAGCAGGTCCAGTTTTAGAAGCCTTAGCTACACGAAAAACCGGTCGTCCGGCAGTATAAAATTCTGTAATTTTTCCAATTAAAATACCTCCTAACTGACCAGCTAAAACCACAAAGAAGAGTTTGAGGGTAGCTCCTGTAAAAAGTAAATAAAAAGCTGTTACAATTAAAAATAAGAGTCCTCCAGTGAGTTCTGCTCCTGCTAAAGCCTGTGAAGGTTTAAATTGTTTAAATAAATTCATACAAAAAATTCCAATAAAAGAGCAGGCCAAACCAAAAATAGCCAGCCAAATAGGCAGTGTTATCAAAGAAATTTTTGAGATATCTGTTCCAAAAGTTTCATATAGATTTGTATAAGACATTGTAACTGCTAGAGTGATTGAAGCCACCATAGCTCCTACATAAGATTCAAAAATGTCAGCTCCCATACCAGCCACATCTCCCACATTATCTCCTACATTATCAGCAATAACACCAGGATTACGAGGGTCATCTTCAGGAATCCCAGCTTCTATTTTACCTACAAGATCGGATCCCACATCAGCCGCTTTGGTAAAGATTCCTCCTCCTACACGAGCAAATAGGGCAATAGAAGAGGCTCCCATAGAAAATCCAGAGATGATAGAAAGAAAAGAGTTTTCTAATAAAAACTTATCTAAAATTAAAGGAAGTTCATCTAAAGATAACATGGGCAAGTAGGAGAAAACCAATAAGCCCAAACCTAAAAGCCCTAAGCTAGCAACAGCTAGTCCCATAACAGCTCCTCCATTAAAGGCAATCAATAAAGCTTTTGCTATTCCGCTTTCTTTAGCGGCTTGAGCTGTCCTTACATTTCCGCGAGTGGCGGATTTCATACCGATAAAACCAGCGCCAGCAGAACATAAAGCGCCAATAAAGAAAGCAAAAGCGACACTCCAAGAAAATCCAATAAATAAGGCAATGCTTATTAAGACTACAAAAATAGCCAAACGACTATACTCTGCTTTTAAAAAAGTCATAGCTCCTAAGTGAATATTTTCAGCTATTTTTTCCATTTTTTCAGACCCAGCAGATTGTTTTTTTATATTGTGATATAAAAAATAAGCCAAAGCTAAGCCTATTCCACTAGCTATAAAGATATAAAATAAACTGGGATTAATTATAAGAGGTAACATAAAAATACTCCTTTTTTAAGTCTAGCTGTTTCTTATAAAAATTATTTTTTATTGGCAAGCTTTTTATAAAATATAGTTTGAGTTTTTTTGCTTTACTAAATTCATGATTTAATAATTAAAAATTTAAGTGAATGTAGCAGATACAGATAATGAGCCGTTTTACAAGCCTATTAAAACAAGTTTGTATAAAAAATTGATATTTATTATAGCAAAAGGATTGACTTTTTAAGAGATTGCTTAAAATTTAGCTTAAACTTTATTTCTAAGCTGTGTTATAGATTCTTTGTTGTGTATTTAAGTGGCAAAATTACAAATTCTTTTTTTACATTCTTAAATAGGTATGAATTGGATACTAGCCAATTTTTTGAAATGACAGCTTTAGAAATAGATTTTATTAGAGATCCTTACTCTTTAATGTCGGCAGAGCAAGTAGAATTGCTTTTAAGAAATATTCAAAGAGCCTATCAACAAAGGTTTATAGACAAAGATTTGGTGACCACAGTTGGTCATAATGCTCCTCATTTAAAATCATGGGGCGGTTTGGAAAGCTCACTGACTTTTTTTGATAATCTTCAATCTCTTTATGAAAAAATAGATAAGTTTTTTAGTTTTTTTGTCTCACCGCCTTTATTAATTTATAATAAAGAAAGCACAAAAGACTATTTTTCTTTTCAAACCGATTTCAATAAAGATAAGTACCCCACAGTTAAGGATTATTTTTTATCTATTTTAGAAACCTTACCTGTTTTTTTGGGAAAGGATCAAACTGAAGCCCAATGGATAGGCGATCAGATTAAAATTTATTATAACCAAGAGGAAAATTTATCTTTGCCTTTATTTTCTTTTCAAAAAACTGATCCTAAATTTTTAATTTCAGATTTGAAAGCCAGAGAAGTGATTGACAGTAGAGGACAACCTACTTTGGAAGTGGATTTAATTTGCAATAAAAAATTTATTGCTCATGGGATTGTTCCCAGTGGAGCTTCTACAGGTCAATTTGAAGCGAGGGAATTAAGAGATAAGGATCCCCATTATTTTTTTTCAAAAGGTTTAAAAAAAGCTTGTCAAAATGTTCAAAAGCTTTCTTCTGTCTTAAAAGGAGAGGATGTAAGGAATCAAAAAAAAATTGATCAACTGCTTTTAAAAACAGATAATAGCCCTTATAAAGAAAATTTAGGAGCTAATACTTTGTTGGGGATTTCTTTAGCTTGTTTAAGAGGTTCGGCTTTGTTGTCAACAAAAGCTCTTTATGAATATGCTAGTTTTAAAAATCAAAATTTGTTTTTGCCTGTTCCTTTGATGAATATTGTGAATGGGGGGGTTCATGGTAGTAATAGCTTAGATGTTCAAGAATTTATGATTGTGCCTGTTGACTTTTCTTCTTTTAAAGAGGCTTTAAGAGCAGGATGTGAGGTTTTTTATTATTTAAAGCAAGAGTTAAAATCAAAAGGCTTTTCTATTGCAGTTGGTGATGAAGGAGGATTTACTCCTAATTTTTCCTCTTCGGTTCAAGCTTTTGATTTTTTGTTATCTGCTATAGAGAAATGCTCTTATACAGGTAAAATGGCCTTAGCTTTAGATTGCGCTTCTTCTGAATTCTATAAAGAGAATTATTATTTATTTGAAGGTCAAAAAAGAAATTCTGAGGAGATGATTTCTATTTATGAAAAGTGGATAAAAGATTATCCTCTTGTTAGTATAGAAGATGGTTTGGCTGAAGAAGATTGGAAGGGCTGGCAAAAAATGACAAAAAAATTGGGTAAAAAAATTCAATTAGTGGGAGATGATTTGTTTGTTACACAAAAAGATCGGGTAGAGCAAGGAATTGAAAAAGGATCTGCTAATGCTTTATTAGTAAAATACAATCAGGTTGGAACTATCACTGAAACAGAGCAGGCGATTTTAAAAGCCAAATCAGCTGGCTGGACTTGTGTGCTATCTCATAGAAGCGGAGACACAGAAGATACAAGTATTGCGGATTTATCTGTTGCTTGGGCTACAGAACAAATTAAAACAGGCAGTGTTTCAAGAGGAGAAAGAACAGCTAAGTATAATCGCTTACTGAGAATTGAAGAAGAGTTGGATCCTAATTCTTTTAGAGGAAAAAAAGCTTTTAATTTACCAGAGAATGCTTGGTTATGAAAAAAATAAAAAAACTTATTACTCAATTTTTGTATCAACCTTATCTTGTGTTTTTATTCTGTTTAGTTTTTTTATTTATAAATTTATTTGTGGATAAGACTATGTTTCAAGTGTTTCACTCTATGAGGAACTTACAAATCGTTCAAAATCGGATTAAACATTTAGAAGATAAGAATGAAGAGTTAAAAGAAAAAATAAAAAAAGCAAATAATCCTGATTTTATAGAAAAAGAATTGAGAAAAAGGTTAGATTATGCAGAAGAAGGAGATTTAATATTTCTTTTTCCTGAAAATTTATAGAGCTTATGAAACAAATTCAAGCTAAACAAATAGAAGGTATTTTAAAAAGACATCCGGATGGTTTTGGTTTTGTTATTCCAGATGATAAAAATCACCCTGACATTTATATTCCTTCAACTAAAATTGGCTCTGCTTTAACAAATGATCGAGTAGAGGTTTTAGTTTATAAAAAAAAAAGAGGCTCTACAAACGCTTACTTTGGTTTTATTCAAAATATCTTAAAAAGAAATAAAGAATATGTAGTTGGCACTGTTGAGATAAAAAATAATCAAGTTTTTATTATCAATCATAATTTATCTTTTTTTCATGCTATTTCTTTAAGTAATCCAAAAAAAATTTTATTTAAAAAAGGAGATTATGTAAAAGCTAAGATAAAATTTCCAAATATTAAATCATTAAAGAAAAAAACTCGTTTCTTAAAACAAGACTTTTTTTTTAAGGCGGATCTCTCAGAGAACTTAGGGTCTATAAGCGATTCAGCTAAGGATGATGTTAAGAGAATTATGTCAGAGTATGATATTCCGTTTGATTTTCCTAGTGTTGTTTTAAAATCAGCCAATCAACTGCCTGAAAATGTAAGAAAAAAAGATTATTTTGATAGAAAAGATTTAAGACAAAAGGCTTTTGTTACAATTGATGGAGCAACAGCTCAAGATTTTGATGATGCCATTTTTGTAGAAAGGCATAAAGCTTTTTACCGACTTTATGTTGCTATTGCTGATGTCAGTTATTATGTAAAAGAAGATTCAGAATTAGATAGATCGGCTCTGGAAAGAGGAAATAGCTCTTATTTTCCTAATTTTTGTTCTCCTATGCTCCCTGAAAAATTAAGTAATGATCTATGTTCCTTAAAAGAGGGTGAAGATCGATTGGTAATGGTTCAAGAGATGGATTTTGATTTTCAAGGGGAAATGAAAAGCTCAAGCTTGTATTCTGCTGTTATTAAAAGCCATAAAAGATTAAACTATGGTCAAACCCAAGAGATTTTAGATCAATTTTTTAATGTGAAAGAATTTCCTGAAAAAGAATCAGATTCTAAAACTGATTATTTTGAGTCTTTAAAACAAGCTCAAAAATTAGCGCAGATTTTGATTCAAAAGCATATTAAAGAGCTTGGTTTTGATTTAGAAATACCAGAAACTTTAATTGTGCTTGATCAGTACGGAGAGCCTCAGGATATTTTAAAAGAGCAAAGGTTGTTTTCTCATAAAATGATTGAACATTTTATGTTATCAGCTAATAAAGCGGTTAGCGCTTTTTTAGAAAAAAAACAAATGCCTTTAATCTATCGCATTCATGAATCCCCTGATCCTGATAAATTAAAAATTCTTCAAAAATTTTCTAAAGTTTTAGGCTTTTCAAAATCGCTTAGCTCTCGTAAAAATTTTATTCAATTTTTGAATCAGCATAAAAATCATGAAAAATCCTCTCTTCTTTATAAATTAACTTTAAGATCTATGGCACAAGCCCGTTATAGCGCTTTTAATAAAGGACATTATGGTTTGAATTTTAAATCTTATACACACTTTACTTCTCCTATAAGGCGTTATTGCGATCTACAAATTCACCGACTTATAAAAAAAGCTTTAGGAGAGGGAAAAGCTCAAAATAATTTAAACATAAAGTTTCAAGTAAAAAAGAAACTAAAACTTTCTACAAAAGATTCAGTAAAAAATTATTTTATAAAAGAGTTAGATAAACAGGCCAGTTTTATCAGCTCCAGAGAGCAGAACTCTGTTAAAGCAGAAAGAAAAATTAAAGATATTAAATCAGCTCGTTTTTTAAAAAAATATATAGGTGAAAATTTAAAAGGATCTGTTTCTTCTATCACTAATTTTGGTTTATTTATTTCTTTAAATACTTTTTTTGTTGAGGGACTTGTTCGTTATCAGGATATGAAGGGTTTTTGGGAAATTGATGAATTTCAAATTTATGCTAAAAATAAAAGGAGCGGATATCTCATTCAATTAGGGGATGAGGTAGAAGTCTTAGTGACAGCTTGTAATGTTCAAACTGGTCAAATAGATTTACAGCTTTTAAGTCATAAAGGAAAAGTTTTTAACTTTGTGTGAAAAGCTTGTAAGATATAAGGCAAAAAGCTTTGGACATGCGGTTTGCCACAAAGCGATTTTCAGTCGCTATATGTTCAAGTTCGAATTCTATTTTTAATTTTGTGTGAAAAGCTTGTAAGATACAAAGCAAAAAGCTTTGGACATGCGTTTTGCCACAAAGCGACTTGCAGTCGCGTTGTGTTCAAATCC
>JAPORL010000033.1 GCA_026712605.1 Pseudobdellovibrionaceae bacterium
TTTCAATTTTTATTTTGACGGTAGGCATGCACTTTAAGAGCTGTTAAAATCAAAGAATTAATAATATCTTCTACTGTGCATGTCCTTTGTACAATGTTAATAGGCTCTTTAATTCCTACTAATAAAGGACCTATGACTTCCCCATGTCCTAATTGTTGAGCTAGCTTATAAGCCATATTTCCAGAATCTAAATTAGGAAAAATTAAAATGTTAGCTGGTTTATTAAAAGTCTGTTGAGGAAAAAGCTCTTTAGCCAACTCCTTATTAACCGCAACATCTGCTTGAAGTTCCCCTTCTACCTTTAAATCTGGCTTCCACTTATTAATAAGCTCTACCGCTTTTTTCATCTTAAGAGGAGAGCCCAACTGATCTTTTTTATCTGTAAAACTTAAATAACTCAGTAAAGCAATGCGTGGCTCTATATGAAAATATTGAGCCATCTGTGAAGTGTAAATAGCAATATGCGCTAACTGCTGGGCTGTGGGATCAATATTAAAAGCCGTATCAGCAAAAAATAAAACTTTATTTTTAAGTAAAACAATATTAACACCTGCAACAACATTTCGTTCAGCTGAACCCACTATTCTTAAAGTAGGTAAAACACTATTTACAAAACTGTCAGTAGCTCCTGTAAGCAAACCATCACCCAGACCTTTATAAACAGCCATACTTCCAAAATAATTGTTTTGGCTCATAAGATCTTCAGCTTGTTTTAAACTCATGCCTTTATATTTTTTCATACTATAAAATTCTTGAACAAAATCTTTAAAAGAGGATTCTTGTTGTGGAGAAATAATTTTTACTTTTTTTAAATGAATCAAATTAAACTCTGAAATAATTTTTTTAATTTTATCTTGAGAGCCAATTAATATTGGCTCTAAAATTTTTTCCTGTACAACTGTATTTAAAGCTCTTAATACTTTTTCATTCTCCCCTTCTGGTAAAAATATTACCGGTTTTTTAGATTTTGAATTGTAAACAGCTACACGATTTATAATCCCTCTTACAAAAGCTCGGCTTTCACTTTGAAAAGTCTCTAATTCCTGAGTGTAAGCTTTAAAATCTTTAATAGGCTTTCTCGCTACTCCACTATCCATAGCGGCTTTAGCAACAGCAGGAGCTACACTGGTTAAGACTCTTAAATCAAAAGGTTTAGGGATAATATAATCTTTGCCAAATTGAAAATCCTCTCCTTCATAAGCTTTAGAAACACTGTGAGGCACTGTTTTTCTAGTTAATTCAGCCAAAGCATGCACAGCCGCCAATTTCATTTCTTGATTGATATATTTAGCTTGAACATCTAAAGCTCCACGAAATAAAAAAGGAAAACCCAAAACATTATTCACTTGGTTATTATAGTCACTTCGTCCTGTCGCTATAATGATATCTGATCTTGTTTTTTTAGCCAGATCAGGATGAATTTCTGGATCAGGATTAGCCATAGCAAATACAATGGGCTTTTCAGCCATGCTTTTTAACATGTCTGGTGTCATTATATCTTTTACACTTAAACCAATAAAAACATCGGCTTTGTTTAAAGCCTCTGCCAATGTTCTATTTTGTGTTTTAACAGCAAATTCCTGTTTGTATTTGTTCATCCTTTCTGTTCGCCCATCATAAATAACACCTACAGAATCACACAAAGTAATATTTTCTTTTTTTACTCCCAAGCAAGTCAAAAGCTTTGCACAAGAAATAGCGGCCGCTCCCGCTCCGCTAAAAACTATTTTCACTTCATCTACTTTTTTATTTTGTAAATGACAGGCATTCAAAAAAGCTGATGAAGTAATAATAGCTGTTCCATGCTGATCATCATGAAAAACAGGTATATCCATTTCTTCTTCTAAAATTCTTTCAATTTCAAAACACTCAGGAGCGGCAATATCCTCTAAATTGATTCCTCCAAAAGTAGGCTCTAAATTTTTACAAACAGTAACAAACTCTTCTACAGTTTTTGCTTTAATTTCAATATCAAAAACATTGATGCCAGCAAACTTTTTAAATAAAACAGCTTTTCCTTCCATAACAGGCTTTGCGGCTAAAGGACCAATAGAGCCTAATCCTAAAACAGCGCTTCCATTGGAAACAACAGCCACTAAATTTCCCTTCCCTGTATAGTCAAAAACAGTTTGTGAATTTTTTGCTATCTCTTTACAAGGTTCAGCAACGCCGGGACTGTAAGCTAAAGACAACTGCCATTCCGAATCTACTTTCTTAGTTGATTGAATTTCCAGTTTTCCTTCTGGCTTTTTTTTATGGTAGTGTAAGGCTTCTTCTTTCATAATTTTATTTTAACTTTTAACTTTTTCAGCTTACATATTTTTAGCTTTGATTTTTTTGATTTTAGTAAAAGTTTATATTTTTGATAGGAATAGAATCAAAGCAAAATACCTAAACAAAAAACTATATAGTAGAGCCACTTAGGTTTTCAATTGGTTTCAGCTAGACATTTTTAATTGAAAAGCTAAATAACTTCACTTATATATAGTGATCGGGCTTAAGTTTTCTGGTTTTATTTTAATCTTCCAGCTTCTGTGGGAATTACAGCCAGACTGGAAAACCTAAATAGGATCACTATATATTTATTCAGTTAAAGCTCTGTTTTCATTCTTTGTCAATGCTTTTAAGTGGCTCTTATTTTTTGTCAATGACTAATTAACAATTTCTGCTATACATTCTGCTTGTTTTAAAACATTTTCGGTTGCCAGTTTTTCCATGTCTGGAGGATAGCTGATTTTTTAATTCCATAATAAGTAAAGGGAAGCCATTTTTAAACTAAAAAAGTTGAAGTTGTTTAACATTCTTAATTTTTTGTGGCATCTGTTCCCAAGTTCTGCCTTCAAGCTCTCTTCCTGTTTCATGTTTTCTCACTCCACCCCATTGTTTAAAGAAAAAAGCCACTTGATTGCTAATACATTGATCGCGAATTTGTAGAGCCCACTCTGGTTTCATGGATCTTGCTTTAGGACCCGATTCTCCTCCCGCGATCACCCAATCAATACCTTTTAATTTAAGCTGTGGAAGAGGACCTAAAAGCGGTTCTATTGATAAAAATTTTATACGAGCTTTTGTTCGCAGTAAATGATCAATACGATAAGTGTAATTTTTATTTTCAACACTAACCCCCATCCATATATTTGAAGTCCAATTCAATTGATGAGAAATAAGCTCTAAGCGTTTTGCCCGTTTTGTTAAAATTTGAAATTGATGCCATGAAGCCCTATGCATCACTTTAAAAACTTTTTGAATAAAAACAAGTGGAACAGCTTCATGAAAAAGATCACTCATAGAATTTACAAAAATAATTTTTGGCTTTTTCCATTTTAAAGGAATCTCTAAAGCCTCCTCATGCAAAGCTAGTTTAAAGCCATCTCTATATTTAGGCTGTCCCATTTTTTGCAAACGATGAGACATCCTTTCCGCATAGCAGTTTTTACAGCCCGGACTAACTTTATTACAGCCTGTTAAAGGGTTCCATGTTGCGGATGTGCATTCTATTTTTGAGGATATAGCCATTTTTTATTCCTAAAAAGTTCATGAATCTTTTATCATAAAAAATAGATATTGAAAATATAATAAGAAATCTTATAAAAATTATGTGCCTATTTAAAAAAAATGATTTAGAATAAAAAAATGGATCCTAATTTTTGGTTAGAAATATGGGAAAAAAATGAAACTCCTTTTCATCAGTTTGATTATAACAGATTGTTAGTGAAATATTGGTCTTCTTTAAATTTAGAAAAAGGAACTGAGATTTTTATTCCTTTTTGTGGCAAAAGCAAGGACATGCTTTGGCTCAAAAATCAAGGGTATAAAATTTTAGGAAATGAACTGAGTGAATTAGCTACTAAACAATTTTTTAAAGAAAATAATTTAGATTTTGAAACAGATTTTGATAAAAATTTTTCAATTAATAAAAGCGATCAAATAAAAATAATGATAGGAGATTATTTTTCTCTAACTCCTGATCATACAAGTCAAGTTAGGGCTGTATTTGATCGCGCCTCTCTTATTGCCTTACCTTCAAATCTACGAAAAAAGTATGTCAATCAGATGAAAAATTTACTTGTAAAAGACTGTATTATTTTACTTATTACTTTAGAATATGAAAAAGAAACTGTTACTCCTCCTCCCTTTGATGTTCGTGATAAAGAAATTTATGAACTTTATGGTTCATGGAGCAAAATCACAAAATTAGAAACATTAAATGCTAATATTAAAGAAAAAGATGGTTTTGAAACAGTCTACCGAATAGAAGTGAAAAATCCTTAAATCTCTTTTTTCTTCCTTAAAGAAAAACATATAAAAACTCTGGAAAAAGAAATTTTAGATTTTTTTATACTTATTTACTTTTATCCTGAAACCAAAACCATTATTTTTTCAATACATTTTGATAAAACAACAGGCTTTACTTTTTCAATGAACTTTGCTTTTCTAGCCTTCCAATCTAAAGTTTTAAGATGATCTGTTAAAATAACACCTTTTATTTTCTTTTGATTTAAAACCACTTCAAATGGATAATCTTTTTTATTAGAAGTTATAGGACAACATAAAGCTAAATGAGTTTTTTTATTGTATTCTTTAGAGGAAATAACAAGAGCAGGACGACTGCCTTTTTGCTCATGACCAACTTGTGGTGAAAAATTCAACCAAATCAAATCCCCTTTACTTGGTATATATTTCATTTACCAAAGCTCTTTTCCTACTTTTACATAATTATCTTCTTTATGTAAATTGTCTTTTGTTATTTTAGACAAGAGCTCTTTTAAATGAAGAGGTTTTTTTTTAGAGCAAATAATAATCTTTTTATTTTTACACTCTATTTCAACTTTAGAGTTTAAATCTAAATTTGCTTTTTCCATTATTGTTTTTGGAATCCTAACACCTGCTGAGTTTCCCCATTTTTGAATTTTTGAAGACATAAAAACTCCTTTATTAGTTTTAAACTAAGTATATACAAAATATATACTATTTGTCAAGCCTAATTTATAGATTAAATTTCTTAAGAAGCAATTTTCTTTAACAAATTAAAAAGCTCATCTAATTATGTAAGTATAACAGCCTTTAGTATTTGCTTTTGCTTTTGCTTTTAAATCATCAAATTTGTTCTATTTTTTTAATTTTAATATTTCATTTTCAGCTAATCCTGTTACTTTAGATATAATAGAAATTTCAAAATCTTCTTTAAGCATATTTAAAGCAGTCTCTTTTCGACCTTCTTGTATCCCTTCTTCCAACAAGCCAGATCTGTCTAAATCATAAGCGACTTTGTTAATCTGCTCAGTAAAAGCCTCCTGATACAATTCCTCATCTCTTGATAATTTATTTAAATGCTTTAAAGCCATCTTTATATCCTCATCCTTAGATAAACAATTGTACTCTTTTAAATCATCAAATTTGTTCTATTTTTTTAATTTTAATATTTCAACTTCAGCTAATCCTGTTACTTTAGATATAATAGAGACTTCAAAACCTTCTTTTAGCATATTTAAAGCAGTCTCTTTTCGACCTTCTTTTATACCTTGTTGTATCCCTTGTTGTATGCCTTTTTGCATGCCTTCTTCCAACAAGCCAGATCTGTCTAAATCATAAGCAACTTTGTTAATCTGCTCAGTAAAAGCCTCCTGATACAATTCCTCATCTCTTGATAATTTATTTAAATGCTTTAAAGCCATCTTTATATCCTCATCCTTAGATAAACACTTATATTCTTTTTTTGTTATGTTAGAAGACTCTCTTAAAATATAGCACCATTTTTCTTTTAAATCAAGCAACTCATTATAAGTCTTATTTAATTTACTTAATTCTACTATGACTATCTTTAAATCCTCGTTAAATAACTGATAAGGTTTTTTATCCCTCCTTATAGAAAAAGAACTCATAAAATCCTTAATCCTTATGTCTAAAATTGGAAAAGTTGTAAAAATCAGCGAATAAGCTGGGTGAATTTTATCATAGCTTTCTCCTTTTTCTAAATCTTGGCTGTAAAGCTTAGACCAATAAAAAAGAATTCTCTTTAAAAAATGTTTTTGAGAGATTGTCTGCATTTCCACATTGATGTTTTCTCCTGTAGAAAGTTTAACTCTTAAATCTAAGACGATTTGTTTTTTATTAAGCTTGTTGGGATAAAATAGGCTTTCCTTAAAATCCAGTTTATTTTCTTTTTGCTTTCCCGAATGAAGTGTCTTTGAATCAGAGCTTACCTTAGCTTTGTTGTGTTTTTTATCTCTTTTTTCAAGGTTGAGAATTGTAATTTTAGCAATTTCATTTTTAATCGGGAGAAAACTTTTAAGAAGAGAAATAAGGACTTGTTTGTTTCTTGAAAAAAAGCTTTTAAATACAATGTCTTGAGTGAGTTTGAGAAAACGAATTTGTTTTTTATTTTTTATATTGTTGTGATTGTTTTTCAATAAAAACCTCCTTTTTTAGTTTTGTTTAAGCTAAAGCTATATTTATCTAAGCTTTACAGCTTAAACAAAAACAATTAGCCTTTAAAAAAAGGAGCAAAATAAGTTCTAAAAATTTAACACTTTTAAGCTTGTTTTTTTAAAAAAAACTACAAAATGTCCGAATACCAGATCTTTAATTGCGGGCTACGAATTACTAATATCTAATAACAGCTGTTCCAACATAATTAGAGGGCATTGATAAAGTCTCTTGCCATTGAGAACTCCATTCGTCTGCGATAGTAGCCATCTTTATGCATACCTTTAAAAGGGGTTAAAAAAATATCTCTTGTGTCTTCCCTAAACTGATTGATTTGAAGGTTTAATTTTTTTATCATCTTTGGAATATTATCAAACTCTCCATTGATGCGAGTAAAAAATCGTGATGACACTTTAACAGGATAATGTTTTATTTCTTCCACTTCACAAAACCTTATTGTTCGTTTTTTTGTGTTATCAAAAGAAATAAAACCAAGCTTTCCATTTGGATCATTAAATCTAATTTTTTTATCATTACGAGCTTTTGGTAAAGCTTTTTCTAACTGACTTAAAGTTCCTAAATGATCATTATCATAATATATATCTGTCCTACTACTTTTTTTACTATTAAACAGAGCCAAGCAAGTTGGGTTTTCTGTATCCATAAATAAATTTTTATGAAGCAAAATATATTTAGAAAGCCTTTCTCTAAATGACTTTGCTTGTAAAAAACTAGCAGGTATTAAAGCTCCTATATACTCACAATGATCTAAACATAAAGATAAACAGTGTTTGTATAAATCATCAAAAGTTGTTTTTGGATAAGGCAAGCCTCTACGTGTGGCAGAATTTCTCGCTAACCAAGGAGGATTGGTTATACAAACTTTATATCCTTTTGGAAAATTTTTTATGGTATCTTGTTTTTTAATAGATTCATCTAAAGGGGAAATATCATAAGATGAAACCTTATTGCATAAATTCATTGATTGAAGAGTTTTGATAATGTCATTAGCACCCGCAAAAGGCTCTAACAAAATTTCATGATGTAAATTAGTTTGACGAAGCCATTTTTTAAAAGGCTTTAAATCAAAAGGATTGCCTTTTGTGAAATACTGTCCATTGCTTCTTTTACTATTGATCACGATATTTGATAAGCAAGCTTTAGTTATTGAGTTTTATATTTTTAACACTTTGTGTTAGTTAGTTTCTTTCTTTATTTATATAAGTTTTTCCTAAAACCTTAGCATTGTCTAGTTTTGAATTGTCGTGTTATTTAATAAAATAATTAAAGTTAAAAAGAAAATAGTTTTTTTATACAATTTAGTTAATTTAAAAAATGAAACATTACTTCAAAATTTTACAGCAAAATGCAATATCTGAAATTTTAAGCCTTATTTATACATGTTAAGTTTCTTAATTAAAATCTTGTAAGATACAAAATTAAAAACGAGTTCGGACTTGAAAACA
>JAPORL010000028.1:0-478 GCA_026712605.1 Pseudobdellovibrionaceae bacterium
TGTAAAAGAGATTGTATCAAGATTATATTTAGTGCTATTTTGTATTCCTTTATCAATTAAATTCATCAAAGTTTCTTCATTAGCTTGATTCATAATAGACTTTACAACAGGGTAATTAGAGCTTTCTGATGAATTTATTTCTTGAAAAATAGCTGTACTTAATAAGCTTTTATTGATTTGAATAGTTTTCTGATAAAATTCAGATAATTTCTTTATAGGTTCCATTTTTTTATAAAATAATGTAAATTCTTTATAATAACATTCTTTATAGTTATCTGTTAGCTTAATAATTTGATTATACCATGGATTGCACTTTTCTTCTATTTGATTGAATAGTTGTTGTTTTTGATCTTTTGAAAAAAAGATTGTTAGATTTTCTAATAAGAGATTTTGATCATAAAAAGATATATCTGTTATATAAGAATCTAATACTTCTATAAGATAGGGTTTTATATTGTTCAAACAGTCATCAAGACCA
>JAPORL010000028.1:488-7838 GCA_026712605.1 Pseudobdellovibrionaceae bacterium
GAGATCTTGTTGTGCCATTGAGGAGTTCATTATTATTAATTATATCAACTGTAACTTTTATAGGAGAATTTTTTAAATCTAAGCTTTCTTTAATATTAGTTAAGTAAGCTTTTAAAATATTATCTGAGCATGTCTTTTTTTCTGCAAATACAGGTGTACACATTTTATCCATACGAAATTCTAATAGATTTTTATCTTCTTCTGGCAGTTTTGTTAATAAGTGTTCTATATCAAAATTACGATACATAGGATAATAAATATCATAATTAATTTTTGAAATATTTTGAGTCTTTTGATATTTTTCAAAAGAGCTCTGTATGTCTTGAATAAAATTGTTGGAAGAATTATCAGATAGGCTTATAAGTTTTAAACTGTTTTTTTGAGAAAAGTTTTTTAAAATATCAGTTGAAAAATATTTTTCTTCTGAGTTTCTATAGGCCTCAAGACCAGGGTTAAGGGAGCTACTTATACTTGCATGACATTTTTCTACATCTTTTTTGATTAGGTTATCAATAACTGGTGAATTAAGAGCTGTTTTATTATTTTGAGATCTATCATAATTATAAATAGTTTGTTGAACCTTTTCTAATTGACCTTCTTCATATATTTCATCTGTACATTCAGTAATTGGTAGGGAATTTTTTTGAGAAGAATATTCTTCTGTATCAGAATGAGCAGAAAAATTAAAATGTTTATATTTTTTTCCTATATCAGATTTTTCTATAATTTCATCCATATTAAGATCTTTTACAGGCTGTAGTAGATTCCAGTTAACCCATTGTTGTATATTAAAGGCTCCTACATAAGGGGATGTTTCTAATTCATGATTCTTAAAGGGTTTCCAGACAGTTTTATTCATATCTAAAACACACTCTTCACTTTCTTGATCATCTTTATAGACAAAGTGATTAGGATCTGCGGGATGTATTTCTATTGCTATAAAATTACGAGAAGCAATATAATAAAATTGTTTTGTTGATAAATAAAGGGGCATATAGAAATTAACAAAATTGGCTTTAGCTTTAACAACGGAATCTGTATGTGTAATGTATTGGGCGTCTTTTAAACTAATAGCTTGATCTATCGCTTTTTTGTTGCGAAACATATTTAATGTTTCCATAGATTGAGCTCGAGACCAATTGCCTGTATCACCAGCTTCTTGAGGATTTCTAAGAACTAATACTCTTACTAAATAATGTCCATCTCTTAAGAGTTCTCTAGCTCTAAAATCTAAACCAAAAGCTAAATTATCAGGTCTTCTTATAAAGGGCTGAAAGAGAAGGTAAAACCTATGGAATAGGTGAATGTTCAACAGCTTATCTAAACCATAAGAGGGAAATAAATTAATACTTCTAAATTGATTGATTACAAGTTCAGGTTTTGAAATTCCTTTTGTATCAAAGCGAATGTCTTTTTCTGGCAGATTTTGAGCGTCTTGAAAAGCCTGAAAGGCTCTTTGCCATGGACTTAAAGCTAATCTGATTTTTCCATATAAATTTAATTCTTCAGATAGCACATGCATATCTACTTGAAAATATTTTTGACGGTTAAAAATCTTATGTTTAATTGGAATAGGAACAGAAATACAGCTTCGTCCATCTGTTTTAAATAACTTCTTATTTTGGTCTTTATCTAAATAGAATTTTTCTTCAATACTACCTTCTTTTGGTTTCTCTAAAAACACTCGGAAAGGAGTATTATTTAGCTGTTGACTGGACAGGACATCTTTTAGACACAGTTTTCCTACAAAAACAGCTGTTCTTTCTACAACATTTTCTCTTTCAGAGCATTTAGAACCTCCACTTTCTATATGAGACAGTTTATACTCTCCGTAACCATCTAAATGGAGACGGTAAAAACTCACGCTTTTTATAGGACCTTTTTTATCTATAAAGGGTTTTTGTTTTGATTCAGAGTTATTGCTTTTTGTAGAACTAGTAAAATTATTAGATGAATTTAATAATAAATCGGAAATATTTTTTATATCCATGTTTTCTATAATATTAAGCTTTTTATCTGTTGTTAAAACTTTTTCATAGTTTTTATCATAAACAGTATCTAAAATGAGATTTTGTTTTACATCTTGAAAATTTAAGTTAATGGAATAAACTCCTTCAAATGTTTTAAAAGGTAATTTGTCTGAATAGGGTTTTATACGAATAACTAGTTTATATAAGGCGTTTTGATTGAAATAAGAAAAATTCAAAATACATTTTAAAATTAATGATCTCATTGTTTGGTTAAATTCAATATTGTTTTTACTGCATATATTTTCATGAAGGCGATAGTTATCTTTAACTCCTTTTGGAGAGATGATGAGTTGGCTTTCTAAATTATAAGAGCCTCCTAAAAGGGGATCTTTTCTGAGACCGCTTTTATCTAAAGTTCTAATTTTTAAAGGGATATATAAGTTCATTTCTATTTGTCTTCGGTAACAGTCTTTAGAATTTTGATTTACACAGACCTTTTGGTATTTACTTAACAATCCTCTAATTTGATTTCCTTTTTCTTCAATAGAGACTGGGCTTTCATTTTGTGTTTTTGGACTAATTTCCCGCATTTGAGGAAAAATGTCTGGTACCCACAATAAAGGTTTTTCGTGCTCTTCTATTTTTGATAAATATTTTAAACCATTTGGCTCATAGTTTTGAGTTTCATTTAAAATGTTGGCATTTTTAGAATATTCGCAACGAGTGTCTAAAATATAAGGAAATCCAGATGTTTTATCTCTTTCAGATAGCCAGGGATTAACAGCCATAGGGATTGTTTCAGCTCCCGCATAAGATCCTTTTTCTTTCCTTATAGTTCTGTCTAAACGAATCCATAAAGGCTTAGCCGTGTATTTATAATTATACTCCTCCTGCCATTGGATACAGCCTTGTGAATTAGAGGTTGGTTTTGCTATTGATAATTTTTTATTTTGTTTGTCTTCTTCACTTTTGTAATATTCAACTGTAAATGGAATATTCTGAATAGGGTTATCTTGACGAATATAATCCCTCAAACATGCCTTTAAGTTCAAAGTGAAAGTTTTAATTAAGCCGTCTGTTCCATGGGTTATACTGACAGCTTCATAGTTAGGAGAGTTTTCTATTTGTCCAACTATAAAAGGAGCTTGAGAGACTCCACATTCTTTATAAGAATCAGCTACAGGCTTTTGTTTTTCCCACCAAGCGCAAGAGTTAAAGCATAATAAAAAAAATAGTAAATAAGAGCTAGACTTTATTTGTTTTTTATTTTTCAATTTACATTCTCCTTTTAAATAGAAATATCATTTGTTTTTAAAGCCAGAGAAAAAGAATAGGCTGATCCAATTGTTGATTTCTCTATATTGTTAATAGGCTTACTATAGACAAATTCTGTTTCTACAGTTAAGCTTGATCTGAAAAAATGACTTTCTAATTTTGCTAAAAATCCCTTCCTGTTATTATGTCCGTAGGTTTCACTATTATAATAGGCAACAGAAGTATCAGATTGATTGGCAAACACTTCTCCTGTGAGTTTTATCTCCATGGTTTCTTTGTAGTTATGATACAAAGAGCTATAAAGCCTAAATCCTTCATTATATGTATCAGGAGCTTTCAGATTATGTATAAATTCCATACCTGCTGATATAGCCCATAGATCAGAAAGAACTTTTTGAAAACTTAAATTATTATGTAAACCAAAAAAAGAATGTTTAAAAAAGGAGTCATGACCAAGTCCACTAATGGTATTCCCATAAATCCGACTTCTGTTAGCTATGTCAGGAGGAAGGTTATAATAATGAAAAACAGTCAGGGTTTCTTTTATATCAATATTAAAGAAACGATCAGAATCTAAAAAAACAGAAGAGGTAAAGAATAAGGGCGCTTCTTGGAGCTGTAAAATCCTATCTACTTTTTCTGTAAAATTACTGGCAACAGCGGTTTGAAATAGAAACTTAAGATCAAAACCATAAAAAGAGCCTGCATGCCATTCTCCTATTATACTTGGAAAAGTCTTATTATTTGTTATTAAAAAGGGAGCTAATAAAAAATTTTGTTCAATAATTCCATGTAGAAAAAATAAGTTTGGGAAAGCCTGCCATTGAAAAAAAAATTCTGTTAAATTAAAACCACTTGAATTATCTGAACTGTCATAAATAAATTGTGTGTATCCACTTCTTCCAATAATTTCTCCTTTTGTATGGATAAGTAAATTGTCCATTAAACGCCAATTCAGCTTTCCTAAAAAAGAAACTTTTACGAGAGTGTTGATTGAAGAATCACTAGCAAAGCGTTTTAATTCATATTCAGAGCTCCAAAAAGCTTCTGTATTTTTACCAGAACTGTCAGCTTTAAATATTTTTGTTTTAATAAAATTATTATTCCAGTTGTTTATTTGATAAAGCTTTTCTGTTGAATTGATTGTATTCTCTATTTGCTCTTGGAAAATATTTGTTTTATCTTCAGAGTAAGACACAACAGAACATAATAAAAAAACCATTATTTTAATCACATTTAGCCTTTATAAATTAAACTTATTTGGACAATAAATTTATAGCATAAAAAAACCTAAAAATTATTGATTGGATAAAACTTTAAACTAATCTTAACAGTTGAGATAAAACTTTAAAACAATCTTAACATTTGGTCTATAGGCTTTAGGTTTTCTATAAATAAAGTGGTCAAAACTTAATCAGAAAGTGAAAAATTTTCAAAATTTGAATTCATTGATATGATTTTTAAAATTAAGCTTAATTTTTATGGTTTTCTTTTTAAAAAAAGATTCTAAGCTTTTGGGCAAATAGACTTGTTTAAATCCCAGTTTTTCGGCTTCTTGGACCCGCTCTAAAGCAAAACGACATGATCTGAGCTCTCCTGTTAAGCCTAATTCAGCAAAAAAACAGCTTTTACTGTCTATAGGATTTTTAAACCGGGAGGATAAAATGGCGATAGCAATTGCTAAGTCACTAGCTGGCTCTGTGATTTTTAAACCTCCCACTAAATTAACAGCTAAGTCTTTTTTTGCTAGATCAACTTGAAGATACTTATCTAAAACGGCTCCCACTAAATGCACACGGTTAATATCTAGCCCTACACAAGCGCGTCTTGGCATGGGCAGATAAGAAGATGTTACTAAAGCTTGAATTTCGCAAAGAAGAGGGCGACTGCCCTCTATTGTGGGAAAAATAACAGATCCTATTGGATCTTTTAATCTTTCTGATAAAAAAAACTCAGAAGGATTTGTAATTTCTTCTAAACCTTCTTCATTCATTTCAAAAAGAGCTATTTCGTTATTAGGTCCAAAACGATTTTTATTCGTTCTTAAAATGCGACACTGACTTTCACTATCTCCTTCAATAGATAACACAGTATCTACAAGATGCTCTAAAACCCTAGGACCTGCTAAACTACCGTCTTTTGTAACATGTCCCACAACGATTACTGTTGTAGAAGAAGATTTTGCAAAATTCATTAAAAGTCCTGCACATTCTTTCACTTGTGAAACTGTTCCGGGAGCAGAAGATAAACTATTTAGATAAACTGTTTGTATAGAATCTAAGATTACTAAATCTGGCTTTATTTTCTCTGCTTGAATTAAAATTTCTTCTAAAGAATTTTCGTTATAAAATAAAAGATTTGGTCTGTTGATGTTTAAACGCTTAGCTCTTAAAGCGGATTGAGATGAACTTTCTTCTGCCGATATGTATAAGACTTTTTTTGCTTGAGATACATTTCCACAAATTTGTAAGAGTAATGTGCTTTTACCCACTCCGGGAGAGCCACCTAGCAAGATAAAAGCTCCAGAAACAAAGCCACCCCCTAAAACTTTATCAAATTCCTTTAAACCTGAAGGGTAGCGCTTATTATCTTGCTTTATAATTTGAGAGAAAGTTTGAGGTTGTTTATTTTTTTCTGAAATAAAGAAGTGAGGACGCTTGCTAGGGGATAGAATAGGTTTCACTTCCTCTGCAATACTGTTCCAAGTACTGCATTGAGGACATTTTCCATGCCATTTACTTCCTTCCCAAGCGCAATTTTGACAAATATAAATGTTTTTTTGCATGTTCTTTTTTAATGTTTTTTAGCAATAAAATTTTCAACTTTTTGAGAAAATATATGGCTTTCTTTTAAAATTTTTTGTTCATTTAAACTCTTTATTTTATAATCTTCCATTAAAATTTTTCCATCACACATAACAAAGCTAACTTCATTTCCTAAAGCTGTATAAACAATATTAGAAATAGGATTGTAAAAAGGATGAAAAGAGCTATGGCTTAAATCCAAGGCAATGATATCAGCCCTTTTCCCTACTTCTAAAGTTCCGATTTGATCTTCTAAACCCAGAGCTTTAGCTCCTTCAAGGGTTGCCATTTTTAGTGTTTGTTGAGCTGTTATAGATTCATCCCCATATTTTAAAGCTTGGAGTTTAGCCCCTGTTCCCATTTCTTCAAAAAAATTGAGATTATTGTTAGAGGCAGAACTATCTGTTCCTAAACCCACAGTTACACCTTCTTTTAAGGCTAGGTTAATAGGAGCAATCCCATTAGATAGTTTCATATTACTTTCTGGATTATAGGATAAACAAGTTTGAGTTTTTGCCATTATCTGTAAATCTTTTTGATTGACTTGCACACAATGAACAAATAAAGAATTTTTACCTGTTACACCTAAATTATCAAGATATTGAACAGGTGTTTTGTTAAATCTTTTTCTTATTTCTTCTTGTTCCCATTGGCTTTCCGAAACATGAATAGTTAAAAATAGATCTTCTTTTTTAGAAAATTCTCCTATTTCTTTTAAAATTTTTGACTCCACAGTATAAGGAGCATGGGGTGCTAAGGCCGGTTTTAATCTGTTATGATTTTTTAAACTTTCTTTTAAATCTAAAATTTTTTGTTTCCACTTTGTCCAGTCTTTTTCTACACTTGGAATACCTACTCCAATAAGAGCTCTTAAGCCTGATTGATCTAAAGTTTCGGCTATAGCTTTATTATAAAAATACATGTCACAACATGTTGTAATTCCAGAGCGAATTAACTCTATACAAGAAATTTTTGTACCCGCTTTTACAAAGTCTTCTTTAACTAATTTAGCCTCTAAAGGAAATATATAATCTTCTAGCCAAACAGTTAAAGATTTATTATCTGCAAGACCTCTAAATAAAGACATGGCTAAATGAGTGTGTGTATTTACAAAACCAGGAAGTACTAAATGATTTTCAAGGTTTAAAATTTTTTCAGCTTTTAATTTTTTATTAAAATCAGATAAATAGACAATTTTTGAATCTTTAATTCCTAAGGCTTTATTAGATTCACATATAAATTTATTATTTTTATAAATCAGGATTTTATCACATAATAGGAGGGTATCATATTTTTTCATA
>JAPORL010000107.1 GCA_026712605.1 Pseudobdellovibrionaceae bacterium
CGAACTCGTTTTTAGCTTTGTATCTTACAAGCTTTTAATCAAGAAACTTAAACATGTATATAAATATAAATAAACTTTAAAATTTCCGATATAGATTTTTTTACAAAGCAATTAGTCTTACTTTGAACTATAGAAAAAAATATAAAAAAGTTTATAATAGATTTCTATTTTTAGCTGTGAGCAATAAACCAATTTTTACCTGTAGCTAAATTCACTTTTAAAGGCACTTTTAAAACATCATTTTTTTCCATAATAGAAATAATCTCTTTAGTTTGTCTTTCCAGAGATTCTTCAGGCCCTTCAAATAAAAGTTCATCATGAACTTGAGATAAGATAGGGATGGATAAGCTACTGTTTAACTCTATCATAGCTTTTTTTACTAAGTCACTAGCTGTTCCCTGTAAAGGCGCATTGATGGCCGCCCGTTCTACATTAGCCCTAAATCGGGGATGCTTTAACTCTTCTTTATTAAAAAATCTTTTTCGTCCATATAGAGTTTTGACATAATTTCTTTTTTGTATCTCTGTTTTTACGCTTTCAATATATTCTTTTATTTTTTTAAATTTTTTAAAATAGTTTTCTATAATTTGTTTCGCCTCTGATCTCGAGATAGAAAGAGTCTCTGCTAAACCATAAACACCTTGACCATAAGCTATTCCAAAATTAACGGCTTTGCTTTTTCTTCGTAAATCTGAAGAAACTTCTTTTAGAGGAATATTAAATAATTCACTGGCTGTTATGGCATGAATATCTAGATCCTCTTCAAAGGCTTTTTGTAGATTTTTATCTCCTGTAATATGGGCTAAAATTCTTAATTCCAGCTGAGAATAATCTGCGCTAATGAGTTGGCGACCCTTTTCTGATACAAAGGCTTTTCTAATCAATTGCCCTCTTTCTGTCCGAATGGGAATATTTTGAAGATTGGGATTGACGCTAGAAAGTCTTCCTGTTGCTGTTACAGCTTGTTTAAACTCTGTATAAATACGACCTGTCGTATTATTTCTTAAGTTTATTAAACTGTCTGTATAAGTGCTTTTCAATTTAAAAAGCTCTCTATGCTCTAATACTAGTGGAATAATAGGATGAAGCTTTTTTATTTTTACAAGCTCATGGCTATCTGTTGAATAACCCGTCTTTGTTTTTCTTCCTTTAGGGAGATTTAGTTTTTCAAATAAAATTTCAGCAAGCTGTTTGGGACTGGAAAGGTTAAACTCTTCTCCCGCTAGTTTTTGAATTTGAAACTCTAGCTCTTTAGTATCTTTTTCTAAAGTTTGAGATTGGGATGAAATTTCTTTTAAATCAATACGAATACCGGTTTCTTCCATTTCATACAAGACAGAAATTAATATCAATTCAATTTCTTCATAAAGATTTAGCATGTCTTCTTGTTCTAATTGACTTACTAGCTTTTCTTTTAGTTTTTGCTCTTGATATAAAATTTGAGCTGGGTTTAAAAAATCAGTTTCTGGAATACTTAAATAAGAATAAAATAAGCTTCTTAAAGGAAGGCCTGGCTCTGAACTTAATAAATGCCCTGCCAAGATAGAATCCCATTCAGCAATCGGATTTTTTACTTTTAATATTTTCCAAAAAAATTTTAAATCATGTCCTGAATAGCGAACCCACTTATAATCTAAAAATTCTGCAAGGTCTTTTAATTGTTTTTTGTTTAATAGTGTCCAATTTTTTTTAAAAGAAAGATAAAAATCCTTTTCATAGGATCCTATATTTATTTGAGCATAAGGCTCAAGATTTTTTTTAAACTCTTCTATAGATACTTCTTTGGCTTTTATTAAGATATAGGCTTTTTTTTCAGATTTTTTAGCAGGCTTATTTGAGGCATCATCCTTCCAGCTTTCTTGAAAAGGTTTAGGAGATTCTGTTTTAATTGGAAAAAATTTTTTCAAAAAAGATTTAAAACTTAACTCTTCTAAGAATTTTTTAAGAGCTTGTTTATCCTCTTCAGAAAAGTCAGAAATATTTTGAAAATTTTTTTGAAAAAAATTTTTATCCCATTTTATATCTTCTTTTAACTTTACTAGCTGTTTTGATAAAAAGGCTTGTTCTTTATTTTTAATTAATTTTTCTTTTAATTTATCTTTGAGCTTATTTGTATTATTATAAATCTCTTCTAAACTTTTATAAGTTTTTAAAAGTTGAATAGCTCCCTTAGGGCCTATGCCTTTTACTCCGGGGATATTATCGCTTGTATCTCCAGTAATAGCTAAAAAATCTTGCATTTGAGAAGGAGGAAGCCCCCATTTTTCCTCTATACCTTTTGGATCATAAATCACATCTTTCATGGTGTCATATAGAAAGGTATTATGATCTACAATTTGAGCGAAATCTTTATCACCACTTACAATATAGCTAGTCCAATTTTTAGTTTTAGCAAAAGACACAAGGGAGGCAATTAAATCATCAGCTTCAAAACCTTCTTGCTCCCAGCATGGAATCAGCAGTTTGTTCATCATAGTTTTAAGGTGGGGAACTTGGATTTCTAAATCTTCCGGCATTTCTGAGCGGTTGGCTTTATATTTTTGATAAAGCGTTTTTCTAAAGCTAGGTATTTTAGTGTCAAAACAACAGATCATATAGTCAGGATTTCTTTTTTGAATCAACTGATGAATCATTTTTAATGTTCCATAAAGAGCATTTGTGGCTAAGCCCTTATCGTTTGTCATTTTAGCTGAAATGGCATAATAAGAACGAAAAAATAGAGAGCTTATATCTATTAAATAAACAGATTTATTTTCTGATTGCGAATTCATTAGCCTAAGATTATCAAAAAGATTTTAAGTTTCAATATTTTTGAGCCTTATTTATATATTGATGTTAAATTTTTTGGTTAAAAGTTTAATAAGATACAAAGCTCAAAACGGGTTCGGATTTGAACACATAGCGACTGAAGGTCGCTTTGTGTCCAACCGCATGTCTGAGTTTTTTAGCTTTATATCTTATAAGCTTTTCATAAAGACACTTAAAACATGTATAAATGAATTTTAAAAATAGGAACTTATTTTTCTGAGAGAAGACTAAGCAAAGTTTTAAAAGAAGGATAAATTTTCTTAAAATCAAATAGTATCTTTTATTTGAGATAAAGGATGATACTTTTTAATAGCTGATTTGAGTTGTTTAGAGTTAACTGAAGTGTAAATTTGCGTTGTTTGGATATTAGAATGTCCTAAGAGCTTTTGAATAGTCCTTAAATCGGCCCCTCTTTCTAATAAGCTTGTAGCACAGCCATGCCTAAAAGAGTGAGGATTTTTTATTGTGTCAAATCCCGCTTTAAGTGACCATTTTTTTAGCCATCGCCATATATCTACACGAGAAGGGCGATTACCCTTATTATTAAAAATTAAACAGGATTTACTTCTTTTTCCTAAAAGAGGTCTTGATTTTTTTAAATAGATGAGTAGCAGGTTATAAAGCTTTATAGGTAAAGGCAATAGGCGTTGTTTATTTCCTTTTCCAATGACACTAATCCATGCCTCTGTTTCATTAAAATCTTTTATATTTAAATTGATAAGCTCACTGACACGACAACCTAAGCCATATAAAAAAGATAGTACTAATTCATTTCTTAAAGATAAATGTTTGGAATCTTCTTTGCAAGCCCGCCATAAAGCTTTAAAGTCGTTTAAATTGATAAACTTAGGAATTTTTTTGTTAATTTTAGGAAAAGTTAAATGTTTTATTTCTACACAGCGTTTCCCTTTTTTTTGTAAAAAACGAAAATAAGAGCGAAGGCAACTAATGATTCTAGCTTGTGTTCGGGCGCTAAGATTTTTTTTATCTAAAAATTCATAAAATTTTTGGATATTTTTAGTTTTTCTTTTAGAAAAGCTTTTGTAATAACTTAAATCTTTTTTATAAGCTGAAATAGTATGAGAAGAATAACTTTTGTTAAACTGTAAGTCTCTTAAAAACTCTTCATAAAAAAGCATAAATCAGTAACTTAATCACAAATAAAACTGAGTTTGCAATTAGCATTAGGAACTAAAGCAGAGGAGCTATTAACTAGAAGACTGACAAAAGTTTTTGTTGCGCCATAATAGATATTAAAATCTCCAGAAATTAATATCCTGTTTTGATAAGAATGGACTCCAGAATAAATAGAAGAGCCTGGAACATGAGGCGATATAACATTCGGGTTTACAACATTAGGGCCTATAACACCAGTTGAATAAGGATTTGGAAGTAAATTATTGCTTGTTCCAATAATAGTATTTTCTCCTATGCAGGAGAAAGTTTTATTAAGATCAACTCTTACAGTTGCTCTACAGGAAAAAGAAACAGGACCTGTAAAACCGCAGACACTTCCATTATTAACAGTTCCTGATATAGATACTTCAGCGCCTACAGGGAGATCATCCGCATTAATATAGGTATTGCCAGTAGATGTTGAAGCATCAATTTTTAAAGAGCCAGCGCTACATACTTTTGTGTAGACTGTCACATTCTGGGCTAAACCTGAAGAAACTTCTTTTTCTTTGTTAAGAATGTTGTCGCAAGAAATTAAAAAAATAAAGTTAATTAATAGAATAATTTTGAAAAATATTTTTAACATAGATAACTCCTTTTGATTTTATTTAATGTCTTCTATAGAGTCATTAAAAGCTTCTTCTATATCAAGTCCCCAAAATTCTCCTAATTCTGAAAAACATCTATAGTCATCAGCTGTAATATCGATATCTTTAAATGAGGCTCTGACATCTAAAGCACCTTCTGGACGGCAATTAAAAGGTCCATAGGTTAACAGCCAACATCTATCAGGTCTTCTAGTTGGAGGAGTGTGAGCGTTTCTTACATAAGTTCCTGAAGAAAAACAAGAGCCTTCTCTACTTCTAGTGTCCTCAAGAGTAGCAATTCTAAACATTTTGTAATAGATTTTACCAGCTCCTATGTAAGTTTCTTCTCCATCTTCAATATCTCTAATTCTAACATCTTCTAGTTTTAAGATAAGAGCGCTATGCTCATCTTCAAAGATGGCATGAAATTCTTTATCTACTTTACCATTTCTATCTCCTCTCCAGGATCCACGACTCCATTTATTGTATCGGTTGTCACTGGAAGAAAAACCAGATTTAAACCCTTTAAAAGTGAAAATTCGGCTGTTTGTTTGAAGAGCTAAATCTAAAGTTCCTCTATATAAAGAGCCTTGTTGATGACTCATATCCAGATAAAGCCTAGCACATACTTCCTCAAAATTTTCAGAAGCTCCAAATCTAAAGTCTTGTAAGCTGGATGTATTAAACTCAAAATTAGCCTGAGCTTTATTAGATAGATCTCTCAACTGACTTCTACTGCATCCATCATCAATTTCTCTTGGAAGACGATTGTCAATTTCATCTTGATCTTCAAAATAATCATCTGGGTAATAGTTATCATTTGTATCATTACCTGAATAGGGACCAGGATTTTGATCTAAAGGAAGAGAGTCCCTACCAACTGGAAACTGTTGTGTAGCGCATTGATAACCACTGAGGCTTATAGCAACAAAAGCGAGTAAAAATAAAAACAAACTGGGTAGCTTTTTATAAGCCATAGACTTAGTTTAACAAAAATATAGAAAAAGTCTAAAAAAACTATTTTAAGAAGATTAAAATATCAGAATTAGGAATAAAGTCTTGTTTTTTTAGCTTTAATGTTTAAATTGAATATATTTGCTTTTTTATAGTTTTAAAAAGGGAAATTATATATATAACTTTCCAAAGTTATTAATCTGTCTAAAGGCAATAAAAAAGCTGAAAAATTTCAGACATGCGTTTTGCCACAAAGCGACCTATGGTCGCTGTGTGTTCAAATCCGAACTTATTTTGAGGCTTTTTTATTGCCTTTAGAAGAGATAGAATAAATTTAATCTTTTCTGGAAAGTTATGTATATAATTCCTTTAAAAAGCAATTTTTTTTAAGTATTGGCTTATTTAATGCTTTTGATTATTTTAACTCAATAATCTGCCTAATTTATTAGTTTGAAATAAAACATTCCTCTGGAAAGGGGAAATTTTTTCAGCTTATCTAAAGATTCCCGCTTTTATGATAAGGACTGGAAGTACTGAAATGATTTTTAATTAGGATAAAGTTTTGTTTTAGCGAGATGAGTTTTTTTGGATAAAACTAATCTCATTTTTATATCAAGAGTGGCTTATTTAAAGAGTAATTTTTAGGAAAAAATATTTCTAAAACTTTGACTATTTTTATATATTTAAGAAATTATACAAGTTTGGCAAATTAAATAAATAAATTTTTATTTAAAAATAGAATATGTATTCTGGACAAATATTATGTTATCCTATATAAAGATACTATGAAGCGCATAAAAAATAAAATTAGCAATAAGAACAGATCCTTTATTTTTTGGATATCTTTTGTTCTTTTAGCTTGGTTTTTTTTTCAGCTTTATGACAAATCAAAACAAAATATTGTCAAAGATTTTAATTATCCTAAGTTTCTTCAAGCTATAGAAAAAGATCAAATCGTTAAAGATAGTATTGTTTTTAATGAAATCGCTAAAGAAATTAAAGGAAAGTTAAATTCAGCAGGTCAAGAAGCCTTTGGAGGAGAGAGTTTTTTAATACAAGGAAATGTTAGTGATAAAGGTTTTGAAATTTTAGAACAAAAAGGCATTACCCCCTCTTATGCCAATAAAGATAAAACCTTGTGGATGACCATTTTTTTAAGCTGGCTTCCTATTTTGTTGATATTTGGTATTTTTATATTTTTTATCAAGCAAATTCAGGCGGGAAGCGGAAAGGCTTTTTCCTTTGGAAAGAGTCGCGCTCGCTTAGTTTTAGATAAAGGAAAAGTGACTTTTAAAGATGTTGCAGGAATTGAAGAAGCTAAAGAAGAATTAAAAGAAATTGTAGAGTTTTTAAAAAATCCAAAAAAATTTAGTAAATTAGGAGGAGAGATTCCTAAGGGTGTTCTTTTGGTAGGCTCTCCCGGCACAGGAAAAACTTTATTAGCGAAAGCTGTTGCGGGAGAAGCCAAGGTTCCCTTTTTTACAATTTCTGGTTCTGATTTTGTAGAAGTTTTTGTTGGTGTGGGGGCTTCCCGTGTCAGAGATCTTTTTTTACAGGGAAAAAAGAATGCTCCCTGTCTTATCTTTATTGATGAGATAGATGCTGTAGGACGCCATAGAGGAGCTGGTTTGGGAGGCGGACATGATGAAAGAGAGCAAACTTTAAATCAGCTTTTAGTGGAAATGGATGGTTTTCAAAGTCAACAGGGGATTATTTTAATTGCCGCTACTAACCGTCCAGATGTGTTAGATCCCGCTCTTTTAAGACCAGGGCGTTTTGATAGAAAAGTGATGGTTAATCTGCCGGGTTTAAAAGAAAGAGAGCAGATTTTAGAAGTGCATACCAAAAAAACCCCTTTGTCTGAACAAGTCAATCTCAACAAAATTGCTAGGGGGACCCCTAGTTTTTCAGGAGCTGATCTTAAAAATTTAATTAATGAAGCTAGTCTTATGGCGGCTTTTAAAAATAAACATAAGGTAGAAATGGAAGACCTAGAAAGAGCCAGAGACAAAGTTATGATGGGTTCTGAAAGAAAATCTTTTATTATGAGTGATAAAGATAAAAAGATTACAGCTTATCATGAAGCTGGTCATGTTATAGTAGGAAAAAGTCTTCCACTTTTAGATCCTGTTCATAAAGTGACAATTGTTCCAAGAGGTATGGCTTTAGGAGTAACACAAACTTTACCGAAAGAGGACATGCTGAA